>NZ_QRQX01000008.1:0-104233 GCF_003475665.1 Collinsella sp. AF29-7AC | reverse complement strand
CGGCGTAGGCCGCTTATTAGCCCGTCCAAGAATTGGGGCGCAGTTCAGTGCGCAGCGGGGGTTCCTTCATGTCCGAGGACGTCCGCGAAGGTCAGCCCTCAGATCCTGCGGTGGGAGACTTAGGCCTCGTTGTACACCGTCTTGAGCTTCAGCAGGTGAGCGTAGCGATCCATAGCGGCCTGCTCGTTCTCCTTGAAGAGCTCCTCGGCGCGCTCGGGGAAGGAACGCGTCAGCGAAGCGTAACGGGCCTCGTTCATCAGGAACTCCTGATAACCGCCCGCGGGCTCCTTGGAATCGAGCGAGAACTTCTTGCCGGCAGCAGCCTCGGGGTTGAAGCGGAAGAGGTTCCAGTAACCGCACTCGACAGCCTTCTTCATCTCGGCCTGGCAGTTCTGCATGCCGCCCTTCTTGATGGAGTGCATCTCGCAGGGGCTGTAGCCGATGATGAGGGACGGGCCGTCGTAGGCCTCGGCCTCGTGGATGGCCTTGAGGGTCTGAGCCGGGTTGGCGCCCATGGCGACCTGCGCCACGTAGACGTAGCCGTAGCTCATGGCAATCTCGGCCAGGGACTTCTTCTTGGTCACCTTACCGGCAGCGGCGAACTGAGCAACCTGGCCCAGGTTCGAGGCCTTGGAGGCCTGACCGCCGGTGTTGGAGTAAACCTCGGTGTCGAAGACAAAGACGTTGACATTGTGGCCGGAAGCCAGGACGTGATCCAGGCCACCGAAGCCGATGTCGTAGGCCCAACCGTCGCCGCCGAAGATCCAGAAGGACTTCTTGGTGAGGTAAGCCTTGTCGGCGAGGATTGCCTTGGAAGCCTCGCAGCCGCACTTCTCGAGCTCGGCAACGTAGGCAGCGGCAGCGGTCTTGGAGGCCTCGGCGTCGTTGACAGAGTCAATCCAAGCCTGGCCGGCAGCCTTGAGCTCGTCGGACGGACCATCGGCGGCGATGATCTCCTGGGTGGCGGCAATCAGCTTGTGCTGAACAGCCTCATAGCCCACGGCCATGCCCAGACCGTGCTCGGCATTGTCCTCGAACAGGGAGTTGTTCCACGCCGGGCCGTGACCGTCCTTGTCCTTGCAGTAAGGAGCGGTGGCAGCGGGGTTGCCCCAAATGGAGGAGCAGCCGGTGGCGTTGGAGATGAACATGCGGTCGCCGGCGACCTGGGTCACCAGACGTGCATAGGCGGTCTCGGCGCAGCCGGCGCAGGAGCCAGAGAACTCCAGGTAGGGCTGCTTAAACTGGCTGCCCTTGACGTTGGCCGCGATGAGCTCCTTCTTCTCGGAGACGTTCTCGACCATGTAGTCCCAAACGGGCTGCTGGTCCATCTCCTGCTCGGTGGGAACCATCTCGAGGGCGCCCTTGGGGCAGACCTTGACGCAGTTGGTGCAGCCCATGCAGTCGAGCGGGGACACGGCCATGGTGAACTTCATGCCCTTGGCCTTGGGGCCCATGGCGTCGAGCGTGCGGGTAGCCTCGGGCGCGGCGGCAGCCTCGTCCTCGGTCATCGCGAACGGACGGATGGTGGCATGCGGGCACACATAGGCGCACTGGTTGCACTGGATGCACTTGGTCTCGTCCCAGTGAGGAACGACCACGGCGACGCCGCGCTTCTCGTATGCGGAGGCGCCCAGCTCAAACTGGCCGTCGGCGCAATCGACAAAGGCGGAAACGGGCAGGCTGTCGCCATCCATGCGATCGATGGGCTCGAGCAGGTTCTTGACCTGCTGGGCGATGGCGGACTTGGTCTCCTCGGAGAGCTCGACGGGAGCGGCATCCTCGGCAGTAGCCCAGTCGGCCGGAACCTCGAACTTATGGAAGGCGGTAGCGCCGGCATCGATGGCCTTGTGGTTGGCGTCGACGATGGCCTGGCCCTTCTTCATGTAGGACTTGGTAGCCGCGTCCTTCATGTACTGCAGGGCGTCCTCGGCGGGCAGGACCTTGGCCAGCGCGAAGAAGGCGGACTGGAGCACCGTGTTGGTGCGCTTGCCCATGCCGACCTTGGCGGCCAGGTCGATAGCGTCGATCAGGTAGACGTTGACGTTGTTGTTCGCGATGTAGCGCTTGGCCACGGCGGGCATGTGCTCGGCGAACTCCTCGTCGCTCCACTGGCAGTTGACCAGGAAGGTGCCGCCCGGCTTGACGTCGCGGACCATCTTGAAGCCCTTGACGATGTAGCTGGGGTTGTGGCAGGCAACAAAGTCGGCCTTGGTCACGTAGTACGGCGAACGAATCGGGGAATCACCAAAGCGCAGGTGCGAGACGGTGACGCCGCCGGTCTTCTTGGAGTCGTACTGGAAGTAGGCCTGGACGTACTTGTCGGTGTGGTCGCCGATGATCTTGATCGAGTTCTTGTTGGCGCCGACGGTACCGTCGCCACCCAGACCCCAGAACTTGCACTCGATGGTGCCGGGGGCTGCAGTGTTGGGCGCATCCTCGGCCTCGGGCAGGCTCAGGTTGGTCACGTCATCGACGATGCCGATGGTGAACTCGCGCTTGGGCTCGTCCTTCTTGAGCTCCTCGAAGACAGCGAACGCGGACGCGGGAGGCGTGTCCTTGCTGCCCAGGCCGTAACGGCCGCCGACGACCTTGATGCCCGTCTTGCCGGCCTCGTAGAGAGCAGAAACGACGTCCTGGTAGAGCGGCTCGCCGATGGAACCCGGCTCCTTGGTGCGGTCCATGACGGCAATCTTCTGGACGGTCTCGGGGAGAACGTCGACAAAGTGCTTGATGGAGAACGGACGGAACAGGCGAACCTTGACCAGGCCGACCTTCTCGCCGTGAGCGTTGAGGTAGTCGATGACTTCCTCGAGCACGTCGCAGAAGGAGCCCATGCACACGACGACGCGATCAGCATCGGGAGCGCCGTAGTAGTTGAACAGGCCGTAATCGGTGCCGAGCTTCTCGTTGATCTTCTTCATGTAGCCCTCGACGACGGCGGGAAGCTCGTCGTAGACCTTGTTGCAGGCCTCGCGGTTCTGGAAGAAGATATCGCCGTTCTCGTGGCTACCGCGGGTATGCGGGTGCTCAGGGTTGAGCGCGTGATCGCGGAAAGCCTGGACGGCGTCCATGTCGCACATCTCGGCAAGATCCTTGTAGTCCCACATGGCGACCTTCTGGATCTCGTGGCTGGTGCGGAAGCCATCGAAGAAGTTAAGGAACGGGGTCTTGCCCTCGATGGCGGCAAGGTGAGCCACCGGCGAGAGGTCCATGACCTCCTGGACGTTGCCCTCGGCGAGCATGGCGAAGCCGGTCTGACGGCAGGCCATGACGTCGGAGTGATCGCCAAAGATGTTCAGGGCGTGCGAAGCGACGCAACGCGCGGAGACGTGGAAAACGCCCGGGAGCTGCTCGCCCGCGATCTTGTACATGTTCGGGATCATCAGGAGCAGACCCTGAGAAGCCGTGTAGGTGGTGGTCAGAGCACCGGCGCCCAGCGAACCGTGAACGGTACCGGCTGCACCTGCCTCGGACTCCATCTCGACGACCTTGACCGGGGTGCCGAAGATGTTCTTGCGACCCTGGGCCGCCCACTGGTCGACATGGTCGGCCATCGGGCTGGACGGCGTAATGGGATAGATTCCCGCTACCTCGGTGTACGCATACGAAACATATGCGGCCGCCTCGTTGCCGTCCATAGACTTAAACTTACGCGCCATATACCCCTCTCCTCTCATATAGGTATACAGGCCCCGGCGATCGCCGGGATGTTGGCGTGATGGGATTTTCGCTGTTGCTTCCAATCATCTGGCAGGCGGACTTGGCAGCAGGTGCATGGCGTGGAGAGAAGGCATGCCAAGGCGAGGGGCGCTTGCGCACCGCAGGCCCAGCTACCCGTCTTGCACATGACCGAGCGCCGCAAAGGCCGCATGCCGGATGCTCCCGGGCACGCCCCGGCGATGGGAGGCGCCCGCAACGGAAATCCGCATGCGGGTTTATTGTACCCCGCCGTCAAGTGTAATTTCGGCAAATATAGGCGGGCGGTAAAGGTTTACCTTGGGTGACCGCCAAGGGCCAAAATGGCCCCTCCATCCCCGGGCGACTGGCTCTGACGCGCCAAGGAGTGTCCCCAAGTGCCGGCAGAAAAGGAGCGTCCCTATCTGCCGGCTAGAGGGCACCAAGGAGGATGGCATAGGTGGTGGATTCGCCGAGTTTGAGCTCGTCACCGGGGTTGAGCCGGGCGGAGCGGCCGGGCTCTACTTGAATACACACGCTCGTGGCCCCGTTTACCACCACGGTGCCGTTCGTGGACGACAGGTCCTCGACAAACCATGTGCCAGAATCGTCGCACCAGATATGGGCATGGCGGGCCGAGACATCGTCGCCGACATCGGTGATGTCGCCCTCCCCCGTTGCCAGCGCGCCGATCTCGACGCCTTCCTCACTCGGCTGGATCCAGCGCGGGGCGCTCACCACGTAGCCGTTTTGCACGCGCAACAGTCCCAACGGATGCGCCGGCGCGGCCTCGTGCTCGCCCGCGACCGAAGATGTGCTCAGCGAGCGCGGCGTCGACGTGGCGCCGCCACAGGTCGCATGAGCGTAGTCGATGGCATAGGTCACCGACGAGCGGACATCTGCCGAGCAACCCACGGCGACAAACAGCACCAGGATGGCCTCGGCGCGCTCGGCGGGCATGAGCTCAGCCGCCTGCGACAGGCGCTCGAGCGCATTACGATAGAGATTCGTGTCCTGATGGCATTCCTCGAGTGCCCGCACCATGGGCTCGCCAGCGGGGCCGCACACCATATTGGTCACGGCCGCGGCGTCCATGGGATTGCGACGGCGCAGGGCCAGCTGCGACATAATGCGCGCGGCCGAGGTGCCGTAATCGGCAAAATAACGTTCCTGCAGCGTGCCGACCGGCGCGCGCACGATAAAGCGCGAAACCCAGGAGCGATCGGCGGCACGGCTCTGCGGACTACGGCCGTCGACGAGCGGGCGGCTCGAGAGCACCAGGCCGCACAGTTCGATATGGCTCAGGTGCGCTGCGCGCTTAAAGATGTCAAACATTGCCCCGCACGGGGTGAGCTCGGCTTGAGAAGCCATGGCTTAGCCCTCCTTGGTCGCAGAGATAGTGTCGGATACTTCGGCCGGCCCGCCAAAGGCGCGGGCAGCCGCGGCTCCGCCGGCAAGCGGCGTCGCCATGGGAATTTTCACACGTCGCGCTGACACGACGGGAAGCTCAAAGGCAAACCCCATCGCCAGCAAAAACCACGTGAGCGCATAGGTTGCAATTATGGCGGCCACCAGGCCACCCGCCACGGCATGCTGGGAAAACACGGTACATGCGAGTGCAGCCAGAGCCGGGACCTCGCAGGCGGAAAGGGCCAACACGCCCCGCAGGAACCCCGCGCGGCGATTGCGCGCCAAGGCTCCGGCGGCAATGCCCACCATGCCCGGCAGCGCCAACGCCAGCGCGGCGATAATGGCTGGCAGCTTCCCGGACCACATAAGCGGTCCCACGATGAGCGTCACATGGGCGCCCGACGCCAACAGCGCCGCTGATACCACGACCACAGCCCAAAGCACGCCGCATACCGCCGTCGCACCAACCATCGCCGCGCGCCGGGCCGTGTGCCCCGATACCTCCATCGGGCACGGCATGAGCGGCTCGGCGCGAAGCGAGCGGGCGACATTTTGCGCATAGTGGTCACAAAATGCCGAGAGCGCCGCCTCCACCGCAGCCGGCTCGGGACGATCTTCCTGATGGCAGGACAGGCAGGCCATCACCACATCGAACAGCTGAGCGTCGACAAACGCCAGCGCATCGCGCAGATCCTCGGAATTTGGATCGAGCCCCAGCTGCTGAGCCTGTTCGGCCGCGGCAAGTGCCACATCGGGCTCGCGTCGCAGCAGTTGCGTCAAGTCGCAGCCGGGCGCGTGGGCGCCGACGGGATAATCGGGCAGCGTATCCATCTTGAGGCGATAAGGGCTGGCGATATCGCGAGTCTTTTTGCGCGAGCCCGAAGTACCCGACGCACCCGGCGCTACTTCGTACGGCGCGACACCGGCGATGAGCTCGTAGACCGTACTCGCCGCTGCATAGACATCGATCGCCGGCGACATGCGAAGCATGCGCAGGTCGGGAATATCGTCGGTGAGCATCTCGGGCGGGGCGTAGGCCACCGTCGCGCGGCGCAACGTGGCATAGCGCTCGGTAAACGACGCCTTGCCGCCGGCGCCGGCCACCGCAGAGGCGGGCTCGAGCGCCAGCGACGAGCCAAAGTCGATCAAGCACAGGTCGAAGGTGCCTTCGGCAAGCTGTCGGTCGAGCGGCAGGCGCGCCGTGCGCACCATAATATTAGCGGGCGAGACATCGCGATGGACGAACCCCTCGCCTACCAAGCTCATGCGGCAGAGCAGATCGAACAGGTCGCGACCTAGGCGCGCCGCAACGAGCGGCGACAGACGCCCGGCATCGTCCACGGCAAGGCGCGAGCGCAGGCGAGCGAGCGTCTCGCCCTCGACCCACTCCATGACAATCGCGGGCACGCCGTCGACCTCGCCCCACCCGTACAAGCGGGGAAAGCCCTTAAGGCCCGAAAGGGCACGATGGCATTCATATTCCTCGCGAAACGCCGCCTTGAACTTGGTGACCAGTGCCTCGTGGGCGACATCGTCATCAAATTCGTCGCGCGTTGGCAAGATGAGCTGCTTGAGCGCCACGGCCTCGCCCTGCGCGTTGACGGCACGCGTCACGCGGCCGATACCGCCGCGGCGCATGGTGGCGTCATCGGCAAACAGCATCGTAAAACGGCGCAGGTAGGCGGGAAGCTCGTCCGTGCCCAGGGCGACGGCCGGCTCAAACCCATCGACGCGCGCCAGGCGCAGGCCCACCATGGGATCGTGGGCAAGCGATTGGCTTGTGGCGGAAACAAGATTGGTCATCACAGAGCGATCGCCGCCACATTGTTATTGAAGTTGTTGAGCGCGACGTTATCGTCGCCGTAATGTCCGACCCATTGACACAGGTTTGTGTAGCAGCCCCAAAGGTTGGCGAATTGTCGATACCACTTTGACTGGGGAGGAAACGTCTGCCGGCCAAACTCGGCACGGATGACAAACATGTCATTGACCAGGCTGTCGCACGGTCCGGTGTCGCCCGTGGCGTTATAGGTCGACACCACGCTATTGGCGCGGGCGACATAGCCATCGAGCATGTTGTATTTGGTCACGAGCCAACTGTGGATACTCTCCTCCTCGGCAGCTGAGAGGCTACCCGAGCCCGTGTCGCCGCCGGCGCCGCCGTCCATCGAGCCACCACTCGAAGATCCGCCGCCAGAAGCGGAGCCCGAACCGGAACCGCCGTCCGAGCCCGACGAACCGGTGCCAGAACCGGACCCATCCGAGCCGCCGGTTTTACCCGCCTGCTGCGTACCCTGTTCCTTCTGCTGCTCCGCCTTGTTAACGATAGATGCCACGCTGTTGTTGGAAAGCTTCGTAATGACCTTGGTGTTGGTGAGCACGATGGTCTTGCCGTTTGCCAGCGTGATCTCGTTGTCCGATGTTTCGGGACTGTCCGCATCGTCGCCACCGAACACAACGTGCGAGACCACGCTCGCCCACGCATATCCAGTTGTCGTTCCCAAGTCGCTTTTGGCCTTGCGCCCAATATGCAGATCGCGCGCAGCATGCGCCTGCACCATGGATGGTACCGTCACGCCATAAGCCGAAACACTGGCTATGACCAGCACGAGCGAGCAAGACAGCAGCACATACGCCCGAGGCGCCAGGCCCAGCCGGCGTCGCATGCGCACCGCGGCGCCGTGCTTTGTCTGAGTGCCCCCGGGCCGCATGCGTTCTCCTCCAACAAAAACACGCCGCTTAAAAGCGGCGCATTCTTTCATATCCACGTTTGAGTGTATCAGCGAACCCAAAAGGTTGCGCAACGAATGGGCAAATACGAGGTGCGAGCGGACCCATCCACGCGATAAGCGGATGAAAAGCAGGTTTGTTGCACAACAAATAAATGAACGCGCACCCAATTATGAGTGCCCCGTGCGGCAGGCCGACGGGACATGCCGCGAAGCTGACGCCGCTTAGATCGCGCGGCGGGCCTCGATAGCGCGGCCAAGCGTAAGCTCGTCGGCATACTCCAAGTCGCCGCCCACGGGCAGGCCGCTCGCAAGACGCGATACCTCAACGCCCAATGGCTTGATGGTGCGAGCAAGGTAGCTCGCCGTGGTCTCGCCCTCAATGTTGGGGTTGGTGGCGATAATGATCTCGTGGATGTCCTCGTGGCCCAGGCGCGCCAGCAGTTCGCGGATATGCAGCTGCTCGGGACCGATCTTGTCCATGGGGCTGATCACGCCGCCCAGCACATGGTACAGGCCATGGTAGCTGCCCGTGCGTTCGATTGCCTGGACGTCGCGCGGCTCGCCCACCACGCAAATGCGAGTGGTATCGCGCATCGGGTCCTGGCAGATGGAGCACTCGTCGGCCGTGGCGTAGTTAAAGCAACGGCTACAAAAGTGAACCTCCTGCTTGACCTCCAGGATGGCCTCGGCCAGGCGGCGGGCCTCCTCGGCATCGGCCTCGAGCAGGTAATAGGCGATGCGCTGGGCCGACTTGGGACCAATGCCCGGTAGACGACCCAGCTCATCGAGCAGCTTTTGCAGACTATGGTTGGCACTCATATATATGCGCGTCTTAGAACGGCATGCCCGGGATGTTGAGGCCGCCGGTGATGGCGCCCATCTGCTTGTTGGCGAGCTCGTTGACGCCGCGAACGGCCTCGTTGACAGCAGCCATGATCATGTCCTGCAGCATATCGACGTCCTCGGGATCGAGGGCATCGGGATCGATGGTGAGGTTGACGAGCTCCATCTCGCCGTTGACGGTCACCTTGACCATGCCGCCGCCGGCAGAGGCGTCGACGGTCTGGGACTTGAGGTTCTCCTGCGCGGCGGCAAGCTGCTCCTGCATCTTGCGGGCCTGCTTCATCATCTGCTGCATGTTCATACCGGCCATGATGGCTCCTTTACGTGCGGCCGCACGCCGAGCTGCAAGGGCAGCCGGAGCGCGGCGGGACTTTCAAACTCAAAAATCGTACCACGGCGCGAGGCCAGCAAGCGGGGCGGACGTGTTACCTCAGTCGATATACATGTCCTGGAGCGTGACGATTTGCCAATCTTCGCGTCCGGCGAGCTTCTTCTTTGTCGCGGCGCTCACATCATGCTTGCAAAACAACATGAAATGAGAGGCGGTGAAACCTTTTACCAAGCCTCGCTTGCTTTCGAGATCGTTAATCTCTGCCGACTCGTCAAACGATTCCCTGTATTTGCACTCCCCGATCACCAGACGCTTTGACACCCGATCGGCAGCTAAAACATCGATATCATCCTGAGCCCGTTTGTCGGGATTCGTTCCCCACCACGACGACACTGCCGTTGCCGGAATTGGCAACTTGCCCTGTTTCGCCTGCTCAACCAGCCACTCGGCACACAACGCCTCAAACCGATGACCCAGGTATTCGTTCAGTTGCTCTTCTGGAAGCGCGTTGACAACTGCCTGGCCCAAACCGCCCTCGATATCGGACGAATACGGCATGACGAACCGGAACCAAAATGCATAGCACGGCTCGGAAAGCCGATAGATTCCGCGCTTGCTGGTTTCGACACTCTCGCCAAACGGAACGACCTTTTCGATAATTCCCACCGATTCCAGTGCCTTGAGATAGCGGGGCAACGTTGTCTGGGCAACACCCACGCGATCTGCGATTTGCTTTGCGCGGTTTGCACCGGCAGCCACAGCCCGCAAAATCGAGTTATACATTGCCGGCTCCTGAAACTCCTGACGAATCAGGCCCTCAGGCTCGCCATAGAGAAACCCCATGGGATCGAAGTAAAGCCGGGCCAGATTCTCCTTGAGTCCCATGCTCGAATCCAGCTGCTGCAGATAGTACGGGACACCGCCAAAGCAGCCGTAAAATTTAAAAGCCTCATGAGCGCTCAGACCCGGAAGCATCTTGGCTGCATCCCTAAATCCAAGGTCGCGCACCTTGATTTGAGCCGTGCGCCGGCCAAACAGGGGGCTTTTGCGTCCCAGCACATTGCTTTCCATAAAACCCTGATTGCTGCCGCAAAGAATGAGAAATGCGTTCGTTTCCCTGAAGGCCCGGTCGATGGCGACCTGGAAAATCGAGGGCAGCGCCTCGTTGCGCATCGCCGCATAGGGAAACTCGTCGAAAACAAAGACAAACCGCTCGGTTCGTGCCCGGTCGGCGATGAAGGACAGCGCGTCGGCCCAGGAAGAGAACCCGCCAATCGATGTGGGGAGATTGAAAAAGCTGGCGATAGCGCGATTAAAATCCGCAAGGTTGTCGGCGTCGCTTTGCTCGAGAGCGGTAAACGAGAGCGTCCTTTTGCCGCGGCAGAACTCGTTAATCAGCGTCGTCTTTCCCACGCGCCGACGACCGTACACGACGGCCATCTGAAATGAACGCCGCTCATAAAGGGATTCGAGTTTTGCAAGCTCTGCTTCGCGTCCGACAAACATTATGCACTCCCGAATTATGCAATGTTGAATAATTCACACTTGCATAATATCTCAAGCTAAATCTAGTTGAGCAGGAATCAGACAATTTATCCGCACGGCTAAATGCCAAGCCGCTGCTCGAGGCGGTGCGCATGGCGGCGGGGTATAATTTGATTGTCATAGATGACAATTTGGAGGTGCCCTCGTGAATGTCCCAGCCGTACTCCAAAGCATCCGCTCAAAACACCCCGTTGCATATTTGGCTCTCTATCTCTTTGCCGGCTGGGTATTACTGGTTATCATCACCCATGCCATAGCCTTTGGAGCAGAACTGCTGGTAGCCGGCTCGGACCAGCCCGTCGTCAAATGGGAGACGACCGATGAGTGCGCCGACGGAACCCGAACCATTTACTACAACAGCCCGTCCCTCTACCAAGAGTTCAAGGTCAAGATAAAGGACTCCAAGATTGTCGATGCCGAACTGGGCGACTATTCGGCAATCGGAGCAAGCGTCAGCTCCGAACAAGTCGAGCACACGGACAGCCATGCGACGTATCGTATCGACCTCAGCATCCTAGGCCGACCGTCACGCGCCTGTCTGCTCGAATGCGATATACGCGGCACCACACTACACATGTCCGAAATACAGATGCGCCCGGAAGAAGAGTCCCTGATGGGCTAGAGGCCCTAGGTCCAACGAGCGCCGTTCAAAGCAAAGAAGTCTCTTCTTGAGCAGTATACCCGCCAGTACGACTACTCCACCGGTTTGAAGATGGTGGACTGGCCGAAGACGCTACGGATGAGGGCTTTGGCCTCGTCCTCGGTCTGCGGGATGCTTGGGGCTGCGCCTTGATGGCCGAAGGGGCTGCCCGCGCCGGGGTTGGACTCCCAGGGAGCCGCAGGAGCGTCCTCCTCTTTGGGGGCAGTTGCAGCGGGCTTGGGCGCGGACGCCGCACCCGGCACGTCGAACGGGGGCAGATCGTCCCCGCCGGCATCGGCAGCAAAACCGCCGACCATGACATCGTCGTAGGGAACCTGCTCGGATTCCCACGGTGCAGACTGCGCGGCAGGCTGAGATTTGGGGGCGGACGCGCGCTCGGGCGCACGGGGCGCAGGCTCGGTCGGGAGCTTGCCCGTGGCAGGAACGCCGGCGGGGTTGTCGGAGCGCAGCCAGGGGGCCTTAGCCAGGTCGGATGACTTGGGCGCAGGCGCGGCAGCGGGCTTGGGCGCGGGCGCCGGGGCAGCAGTTTTGGGCGCAGCGGGCTCAGGCGCCGACGGGGCCGGTGCCGCTACCGGCGTCGCCTGCTGCTGCGGAGCGCTGGCGCTCGAGGATGCAGGGGCCGCCGAGGACACGGGTTGCGGGTCCGCAGATACCGCAGCCCGTGCAGATGGAGAATGCTCCTCATGTTGAGGAGCCGGCGTGCCACCCCCATCCAGGACATAGTCGACGGTACGACGACCGAAGACCGCACTGACTGTCGGCAGGACCACCGACTGCGTGTCGGCGCGTCCGAGCATCTTGATGGCAAAGGTCGAGCCCGCGGGGAACGAGACCGTGAGCTTGGAGCCGTCATCTGACGTGGCGCGGGCGTTGAGCAAAAGTCCCGCGTAGGAGGCCTGACGAGCCTTGACGCGCTCGACAACCTCGGCCCATTTGCGCTGGAGCTCGCCGGCATCCTCAACCGCAGGGGTCTCGGCGGCGCCGGCGGCAGCAACCTGAGCGGCAGTGTTGGACTTGGACACCGGCACGGTCGATGCCGCAGGCGCGGGAGCCGCAACGGGTTGAGGTGCAGGCGTTACAGGTTTGGGCGCCGACGCAGGAGCCGCGGACTTGGGCGCAGACTGAGCCGCCGGAGCGGCAGCACCACGGTCCCAAGGCATACCGCCCTGATGCGCGGACGTAGCAGCGGGGGCGGCAGTCGCCGCGGGAGTAGCGGCTCGGGCACCCGAGATCAGCGTCGGCTGCTGAGCAGCAACGGGTACGGACGCCGCAGGCGCGGCGGCCTGAGCAGCAGCCACGTTCGCCGGTACCGCAGCGTTGGCAACCATGGCCTCCAAACGCGCAACGCGCTCGGCCAAAGCCTCAATCGTCAAATCGGCCTCGGGACGCGCCAGGCGCGTGCAGGCGATCTCGAGCACCAGGCGCACGTCGCTCGCACCCCTCATCTCCAAGGCGGCATCGTCGAGCACCGTCAGCACGCGAGCCAAACGATCGGCAGGATGCTCGCCAAAGGCAGCGGCCTCGGCAGCAAGCGCCTCGGCCTGTTCGGCCCCGCCCTCAAACAGCTCGGCACGGGCGCCGGCGACGCAGGCAACATACACGTCGCGCACGTGCGCCACCAGGTCGCGCGTCAGTTCCAGCAGATCGTTGCCTTCCTCGACCTGCGCGCGAATAAGCCCATACAGATCGGCGACATCACGATCGGCAATGGCGCGCGCAAACTCGCCCAGAATCTGGTCCGAAACTTCGCCCAAAAGCGAGCGGGCATCGTCCGCATGCACGGTGCCGTTGCCGAAGACGCTCAGCTGCTCCAGCGTGGAGAGCGCGTCGCGCATGCCGCCCTTGGCGTGGCGCGCCACGATGGCGAGCGCCTCGTCGTCGTAATCGAAGCCCTCCTGCTCGCACACGTATGCCAGGCGGCGCTCGATATCCTCGTTACCGATGCGGTGGAAATCGAAGCGCTGGCAGCGCGAAAGGATGGTCTCCAGAATCTTTTGCGGGTCGGTGGTGCACAGCACAAAGATCACGTGCGCCGGCGGCTCCTCGAGCGTCTTGAGCAGCGCGTTGAACGCCGCCGTCGTGAGCATGTGGACCTCGTCGATGATATAGATCTTGTACTTGCCACGCACCGGGGCAAAGTTGACGGAGTTGATGATCTCCTCGCGCACGTTGTCTACGCCCGTGCGGCTTGCGGCATCGAGCTCGTAGACATCGGGGTGGTTGCCCTCGGCGATGAGCTCGCATTCCTCACAGGTGCCGTCGGGCATGCAGCCGCTCGCACCCTCGGCGCGCGCCGCCTCGGCATTGCGGCAGAGCAGCGCCTTGGCAAGAATGCGCGCCATGGTGGTCTTGCCCGTGCCGCGCGGACCGCAAAACAGGTACGCGTGGGACAGGCGCCCCTCGGTGATGGCGTGCTCGAGCGTCGAGACGATATGCTGCTGGCCCACCACGGAGTCGAAGGTGAGCGGGCGATACTTTCGATACAACGATTCCATGGGTGCTCCCCCGGGTATACTGAGTCTTGTTGCCGCGACGGCCATGCGGTCGCACGGCATACTGCATTCATAATAACCCGTACGGCGAGCCCGCCGCGATAGGAGCCCAAAGAGCATGGCAGACGCAGAGAGCAACCTCGTTCCCTCCGAAGCAGCCGACCAGGTCGAGGTCGCGCTCGAGGAGCAGGCAGCAGCCGATGACGGCATCCTGTACCTCAACGAGTACCAGTACGAAAACGACCTCGTCACCGACTTCGCCCGCCTGGTCGCCTCGCCCAGGCGTCGCGGCTCCCTGTATGTCGCCGCGGCAATTGCCGCGCTCATCGGCATCGGCATGCTGGTGGCCGGCGGCAACTGGATCAAGTTTGGCGTCGTCTTGATCGTATTCGGCGCCTTTTTGGCCTGGTGGAGCAAAAACCTGCACCACACCCTCGCCCGCGACTTTATCGACGCCGTTGAGGCCGACGAGTCCATGGGTGGCCGCTATCGCCGCGTCGCCGCCAACGAGGACGGCCTGATGGTTTGGGGCACGAGCGGCAAGTCGCAGTTCTTCCCGTTTGAAAAGCTCGACCACGTGCTCGACGGCGAGCGCATCTTTGTGGCCATGTTCGCCGACCAGGGCGTGACGATCCCTAAGGACACCTTTGTCCGCGGCGATGCCGAGCAGTTCGGTCCCTTCCTTAAGGCGCGCATCAACAAAAAACTCCGCATCGAGACCAAACGCAAGAAGATGAAGGCAGAAAAGGCCGCTGCCGAAGCAAAACAGGGCGACAAGCCCCAGGAGACCAAGGGCAAGCAGCGCAAGCAGAAGAAGAGCAAGAAGAAGCGGTAGGCCGGCCGACACCGAAGGCGCCTCGTCCCGCGCCCGATTCCGGGCCGGGGCGCCTGGAATCGGGCGCGCGTACCGCCAATGGACCCGTTTTGCCTTGCTCTCGAGCTATTTCACTTCAAACCTTAAGAGCCTCCGCTCCGGCAGATCGGTCATCTTCATCGTGTAAGTCCCGGGAAATGCTTTCTCAAAACGGACGGTCTCGTAACCTTCGAAATAGTCGTTGGTGTTCTGCATCATAAATGGGACGAGCAACTCGTTTTCTGCCCCAACCTCCACGGCAAACGCAGCAGAGCCGCCAAGGACCGGCATGGCTTGCGTTATCAGATCGGTATTGACTACAAAATCATAGTTTGGCGCAGACTCCGGAACCAGATGCCAAACATACGCTTTGATTCCACCGTCGATATTATCCCTATTTCTGACACGCATCTTTACGGCGATAACGCACGTGATGTCGGCATCCTTCAGTCTCGTTTTCGTATCCACGGTGCCATATTTTGAATAATCGTCATGTGCTCGTTTGAGATACTCGCGCGGCGTGAGCAACTCTGCCCCGTCTATGCAAAACGAATACCCATCAGTCACCACATCCTTCGACCCCAGAAACGCTCCATCCATCGAGAGCCATTCGCCCTCCGCGTAATATTTCTCAGGAATGACCGTCCGGTTCCCGTTAACGACGCTCACCCTCATGCCCGCAAGGCCGGCAGCAGCACAGCAAAAAAGCGCGAGCGCCGATCTTCTCGTCCACAGGGTCTTCTTCATCGCGCTCACGACCTTTCCCGAACTTTCACAACGGCACCGTCGCGCATGCAGTAAACCCGATCGGCCAGTTCCTCGAGCACCTCTCCGTCATGGCTGGACAGAAGGACCTCACGACCCGTTGATGCCGCCATCGCCACAACGCGCTTGAGCATTTCAACGCCCGCTTCGTCGAGGGCATTCGTTGGCTCATCGAGAACAAGCAGCTTCGGCTTCTCCATAATTGCCGCAGCTATCCCCAGACGCTGCTTCATCCCAAGCGAGTATGCTCGGAACTTCTTTTTTTCGTCTGCATCGAGCCCCACGAGCCGCAGGGCAGAGCGAATGTCCTCGGGGGTGGCAACGCCCTTGATCTGAGCGATGAGCTTCAGATTGTCGTAGCCAGACAGATATCCCAAAAAGGAAGGCGCCTCGATCAACATCCCCAGACTCGGCGGGAACGAGATGTCCGCCCCAAGCCTTTGGCCATCGATAGAGATTTCGCCTTCGGTAGGCTTGATCAACCCGCAAACCGCTCGCATGAGCATGGTCTTACCCGAACCGTTTATCCCCTGAAGCCCGACCACAGTCCCAGGGTCAACCTCGATGGACACGTTGCGCAGAACATCGTTTTTGCCCATGCGCTTCGATACGTCCCTAACGATCACGCTCATATCTTGTCCCCCTTTTCTATAAGGTCGGCCCTTCGAAACCACAGTCCACCCAACGATAGGCATAACGACATAATCACAATTGAAAACAAGCCACTCGAGCCCGCCGCGATTCCCTCTTTGACAATTCCGCCCCAGCGCAACAGCATCAAGGCGTTACCCAATAGCGCCCAATGTCGCGCATATGCCGAGCAGATCAGGTAGCTCGTTAAAACCACAAACGAGACCGACGGCCCAAGTACAAAGCCAATCACTGCCTGCGCAAACGCAAGCGCCTCGAAAGCAAAAAAGAGTCCTACGAAAAACGGCAGCGCATCCGCCTCGGCAGCTTTGAGAAACCACGGCGCCAAATTAGCCAGTTGAAGCGACTCACCATGAATGACCGCGCTGAACGAGGAGCTCACCACCAAGCTCCAAATCACAACAGAGCAAACCACCACGAGCAGTGAAAATGCCGTTACTGCCGCCACCAAGATAAAACGCGAGACCCACCAAAGGGTTCTTGCCCGGCATCGAACAAGCGCTTGCAAACCAAACCCGTGCAACGATTCGGTCGGATAGTCGAGTGTTGTATAGAGAATAAGCAGAATGAGAAATAGCCATCCTAGCGGAGGCACAAACATGACCCCGGGCCTAGGCTCAAACGGAGCAGATCCGGCAAACACGAGCGCAAGATTATCCGCAAACCCCAAGGTATCCGTTCTAACCCCATACACAGAAGACAATCCGTAGGCGTACACCAAGTTCGCAACGGTCACTGCCGCAATTGCAATAAAAGTGATGATGTTCTTCTTCAAAACGGTCCTCAGGTCCGCGGCGACCAGCCTAAACAGCATCAGACCACCTCGCGTCTTTTCCACGCCCCAGAAAAAGCCAACGAAGCAAGGGTCAATAATATGATTTCCGCAAAACCGGCTCGAATGTCTGGCCAGTTATTCAGCGATTCCGACCTGATGCTGTTGAGGATATTGCAGTTAAACCCCACACAAGCCATTACGCCGAAGATCCAGCCATTTGCAAAATGCCACGCAACCATTAGCAGATACGGGACAATTATCGCTTTGATTCTGCTACGAAACAAAATTGAGAAGCCAGTTACAGCCATGGATAAAGTCCCGAGCGTGACAGCATCGAACAGCGTGTATGCGAGCACATATGACAAAGGATGCGAATAAAAAAGACCGGAGAAGTAGCTATGCAGGTATAGTCCTACGTAAGTCGACTCATCGACCCGAGGAAGATACGCAGGAAAAAGCATCGAGACGATCAGGAAATTGACGAGCAGAGGAATGGCAGTCACTGTAAACGCGGAGAGGAAAGCAGACAGCATCTTTACGTTCACGTACGCCTTTCTGGAAACGCGCGTGCATATCTGCATGTCATAACCACTCAAACGCTCAAAGAGACACGACCAAGATCCAGCCAACATTGCAAGCAGGGGCAGTGCATAGAAAAACACCGACGCAGACAGTGGCGCGTTCGCGCTCACAACAATCCAGTTACCGAAGCTGCTTTCACGTGTTTGACCGAGATAATTTTCGGCTTGCACGCCAACGCCGTAACCAAAAGAAAGAAGGTTGTGGCGCTCTTTTTCCAAATTTGCCCACGGCTCCAGCGCGGCAGCTATTGCAACTGCGACCGCAATCAAGAGAGCAAGGATAAAAGCTGGACGTCTAATCGTTTTCGACAGTTCGTATCTTGCGAGCTTTTGGTTCATACGTCCTCCTCCCCCTTCCGACCCAGAAAGCCGGAAGGGAGCCATTTCAAACAACTATGCGGGAAGCTTGTGGAAATGCCCGACGCAGTCGGGGCTCCATACACCAATAACAGTGCCGTAGCCAGACTCCGCCCATGCAGTCAGTCGCGCCGCAGATCGCCCGTTCTCACGGACGAGGTTATACATTTCCCACTGTCCCTTGTGATTCGAACGATACGTTCCCTGAGTACAATTCATGCTGCCGCTACCGCTTGTGTTATACGCACCGTCTGTATATAACCGAAGCGGATTTCCCGTATGGCCCTGGATATCCAGATAGAGCGATGAGGAATCATCCTTTTGACGGTAGCCAGTTGCACTCGTCCCGGCACATTGAAAACTAAATGCCTTATCGGCATTGTTCGTACAGGTCGTAATTCCCGTATCGGCGTTTTGAGTAATGCTGGAAACCTGAGAGGTGTCAAACTCCTCTTGTGCAAACGATGCAGCGGGAACCCCTAGGGACAGACCAGCTGCAATCACCAAGCCGACTCCGATTCGAGCAATAGCGCTCCTTGGCTTAATCATGGCCTTCTCCAATCAAAAGCGGTTAACAATGCGTCGACGCACGGCAACCTTCGCATGAATAGAGAAAGATGTCTGTAAACACCCGCTATTGAGTTGATTGCTCAGGCGTTTACACGTTATTTACCTGCGATAACAATAAAATTAGCTCCGCCTTATTCTTGATCTTCAACTGGCGGTAAGATGCAGACCGCAGCGCTTGCACCGTAGATGCAGCGTAACCGACATCCTCCGCAATGGC
Source organism: Collinsella sp. AF29-7AC (assembly GCF_003475665.1). NCBI lineage: Bacteria > Bacillati > Actinomycetota > Coriobacteriia > Coriobacteriales > Coriobacteriaceae > Collinsella > Collinsella sp. AF29-7AC. The sequence goes on along the minus strand of NZ_QRQX01000008.1, from coordinate 85,775 downwards.
CTTTGTCGTTGCCCCCTCTGCCGTCATCAGCAAAATTTGCGACTGAACATCAGAAAGGGAGCGCGACGTAAGCAGGGCCAGCCGGCGCACGCGGGCCGTTTCGGTGGACCCGTTCGCCCGGTACTCCAAGACGGCCTTCTCGTCCTCAACCGAGCGGGCGAGCGCGATGTGCGTAACGAACATGGGCACAGACCAGCAAACAATCACCGTTGCCACGACGACATTGACAGCCGAACTTTGCCCCAACAACGACGCGAGGAACAACGGCTCGAAAACCGTCAGATCCTGCACCATATTGAGCAAGACAGCCCAAACAGGAGCCGTCGCCCCGAAGCAAAGCATCCATATCCCAAGCATTTTGCGCTGCGGACAGCTTCGCATCACTATATATGTGAGCAGCACCCCCGTCAGCACCGCAAGTCCATGGATTCGCCCCCTAGCGACCGCATAGATTAAGGCAACCATGCCCATTGACACCAACGGCACGATAGCCCGAGCATGGGCATGCACCTTAAACGGACGCAGCCCAACAGCGAGCGAAGCCGTAGACGCCACGCCGCAAAACAGGACCGGCACAGCCATCAACGGAACGCGTATGCACATCAATGCCGCGATATAGATAAAAGACCATTCCACAGCAGATAGCACCGCCCATACGTACGGGCTTCCGAGCCAAATCGCTTCACCCGCTCTATCCAGCGCAGCGCCACGATTCGCTTTTCCACCCGCGTAGCGTAGCGACAGAAGCAGTCCGAGACCCAATGCGTAGCTTAAGAGGGAAAAGGCGACAGCCCGCGAAACACCGGACCCCCAATCGCTATCCGCCATTACCAAGGGCCCCGCCGCAAGGAGGATAAAGAATAATGTGAGCAGGTATCGAAACAGCCGGCGCGTTCGAGCTGATGCCACTATATCGTCAGCATGCCGCTGCGGTAGCTCATGCCCTACAGTATCGCCCTCACCCGCAAACAGCGCCACGAGCTCGCGTGAGCCCGCAACCGACGCCTTCCCGTATGCTCGGTGAAGCGTTGTTCTCACCGTCGATGGCTTCGTATCCGTCTCCTTGGCAATTTCCGCCGGCGTTTTCCCTTTGAGCAGCAGTCGAACAAACTGCTCTTCTCTAGGCGACAGGGCAGGGGAAAACACCCCCGCATCGAATGTGTCGGACGCACAGGCGATATCCGAATTGTTGTCCCGTTTCCCCCTTAGCAACATGCATACGAAGGCAGCAGCGATAACGGACCCCATCGCCAGCAATGCAATGACCACGGCATCGCTTGCGAAGTATGCCGCCTCAACAGCCGGAATAAGACCAATAGGAACTGCTACGAGCGCAGAACAGGCAAACACGTCGCGCCGCCCATGGCCAAAGGCACGAGGGCGGCAAAACGGCGGGGCCACAGTCAATGCGAGATAGACCAACGGAATTAAAAGCGCAAGGCCAATTGACGCGGCCGTTACAGGGGGCATCCCCCATGGCTCGGGAACGACTCTCCATGAAACTCGACAGCAAAACAGCAGGCAAGACATGACGGCTATTGTTTCTGTAAAAATCGCGTCCTGCGGGTGACGAGTTTCCCTTTCGTCAGTCCGTGTCGACCTCTGCGTCAAAGGAGAGTCCGCCGTGCCCCAAATAACATATGAGAGAAGCAGCGACCCAGCAAAGCACGAGACACACGAAACGCCATGTAACAACCAAATCGGTGCAAACACGATTGGAATAGAGTCTCCGCGAGCATAGAAAGCCAGGTCGGCCCATTCGGGAACCGTTGCAATAACACCAAGGAAAACACCGATGGCACCGAGATGCCTCGGCCTTCTCATTCCCCCCTTGCATAGCGCAGCACCATGAACAAACGCCGCGAGGCATGCGCCCAGGATAACGAGCCAGGTCATTGCACCTGACGCTAGGCCGATTGAAGATGAAAACCGGTGATAAGGGGTGACCGCCATTACGACAAGCGCAATGGCGCAGGCAAATGTAGCAGAACGGCGGGAAAAGAGCATACGGCCTCCATAGCGTGTCATTATATCGCTCGAGCCGCTCGTTTATCTCTGTTCTCACACCAGCCAGCATCAATGATTCAGGCGAACTCCAATCCGCGCCAGATCACGGTCCGGCTTTTGTTCGCAGTCCCCACATCAAAGCGGGATGCGGTTTCCTTTTGGACGCCGGTTCGGAAAGCGCATCCCGTTCCAGGGCAATATTCTGGGATGCAGTTTCCGCAGCCCACCCCATTTGGAAAGCGCATCCCATAATTTGGCTGAAAACTGAGATGCGCTTTCCAAACGAGCCGAAACGGGCCGAATCGATCGGGCCACCTCGCATCCCGCTATCCTCGCCATCTGCCCGAGCGTGCTACACTAGCAGCATCTATGCCACCGCGAACGGCTCGGCCCCGCGCCCGCCGCTCGCAAACGAACTTTAAACGCACGAGGGTTGGCCATGCCGCTTTTCTCGCAACATACCGCCCGGTTCTCGCCGGACGTTCCTTTGGAGGGCACCAGCTCTCGCGAGCTGCTCAAGCGGTACCAGCCGCTCGAGACACTTGCGACCGGCGGTTTTGGCTCCATCGAGATCTGCCGCGACACGCACCTGCGCCGCCGCGTCGCCATTAAACGCATCCCCCTTATCAACGGTGCCGGCATGCCCGCTAGCGACATCATGGATGTCCTGCGCGAGGCGCACACTGCCGCCATGCTTCAACATCCCAACATCGTGCAGGTCATCGACTTTACGCACGACACAGCCTATGCCTACCTGGTTATGGAATATGTCGATGGCATGTCGCTGGCCGAGTTTTTGCACCGCGCGGACGGCCACTCACTTACCTTTGACGAGGCCGCGGCCATTGCCGATGCCCTGGGCCAGGCGCTCACCTTCGCCCACAGTAATGGCGTACTCCACCTGGACATTAAGCCCGCCAACGTGCTCATCGACCACTCGGGCAATGTAAAGCTCACCGACTTTGGCATGGCGCGGCTGTCGTCCGCCGGTGGCTTTGGCGGCTCACGCGGCGGCACCATCGGCTACATGCCGCCCGAGCAGCTCGATATCGAGACCGGCACGGTCGACGAGCGCGCCGATGTCTTTGCCCTCGCCTGTGTGATCTACGAGGGCCTGTGCGGCAGCGCTCCTTTTATGGCGGCCACGCCCGCCGACTCGCTCGGCCGCATCATCGGCGGCGCCACCTATCCCAGCGAGCTGATACCACACTTTCCCCCGGGAGCCGAGGCCGCGCTCATGAGCGCGCTCTCCCCCATGCCGCAGGACCGCCCCAACAGCATCGAGGCATTTTGCGACCAGCTCCTTGCCGGTCTGGGCAGCGTGCGCGAAGGCCGTCGCAGCCTGGAGCAAATGGTTGGCGAACTTTCGGATGACGAGCAGGAGCTCGACGATATCGAGCCGTCGCACTACGAGGACGACACCATCGAAGTCGACCCCGCACTCGGCTGGGCAGGCACGCGCTGGAGCCATGCGCGCGACTACGCCATGCACGCTATCTCGGCGCTAACGTGCGGCGCCTTTAGCTTTTTGCTGATGCAGACGGCCGGCGTCGCGGCGCTTCCCGGCCTGGTCATTGCGGCTATCGCGATCGGAGCGGCGGCCGGCCTGGCCCCCCAGATCGGCTCGGCCATCTCGGCTGTGGGCTTTTTGGTGCTCATGGCCAACGCCACCATGCAGGCGCAGGGCATCCTGTCGATGTTGCCCGTCGCGGCGATCTTTGCCGCCGCCATGTCCGGTTGGTGGATCGCCTGGGGTCGCACCGAGGCTGCCGCGAGCGCCGCGCTCACCTGTGCACTCGCGCTTGGCTGTCTGACTGGCAACACCTTCCTGGCAGCTGGGGTCGCCGCCGGCGTCGCGTCATTTTGGCTTGGCCCGGCAAGCGCCGCCGCGGCAACGGGCATGGGCGTGCTTTTTGCCCGTCTGGCCACGGTCGCGCTTTCAGCCGGAGGCGTGCTGGGGCTCGGTAACGTTGCCGCAGCGCTGGGAGACCCGCTCCTTTGGGCTGCCTTTGTGCTGGTCGCGGCAACTGCCGCAGCGTCATCCGCGCTGCTCAATGCCCATGCCAAGCGTGCCGATCAGGGCTCAAACCTTGCCGCAATCGCTGCCATCGCTGTCACCGGCATCGGCTGCGCAGCGGCGTCCTGTCTTGCACACCATATGGAAATTGCCGGCCTTGCAGCCGCGGTCGTCGCCAAGGCGGCGGTTGCGGGAACCCTATCCTCTATAATCGTTGGGATATGCCTATATTTGCTCGGATACCAAAGAACCTATACGGAGAGTGATCTTTCGTGAACTTCCTGAACATCTTCGAGGACCACGTGGCCGGCATCTTCGGTGCCACCCGTGCCCCGTTCTCCTTTAAGAAGCTTGCCAAGCAGGCCGCTCGCGACATGGAGGATCAGACTCTGGTGATTAATGGCGTCAACACGGCGCCGGCACTCTATACCATCCTTATCGCCGCCGACGACGATCCCATGCTCGCCCCGTTCTACCCCGAGCTTTCGCGCGAGGTCCGCGAGTTTGTGAAGGCGCAGGCCGAAAAGCGCCGCTATGTCTTTGTCGGCGAGCCCCTCGTGCGCTTTATGATCGATCCGCAGCTGCGCGCCGGCAAGTTCTCGGTCTTTGCCGAGAACGTCGATGCCCCCACGCTCGGTCGCCTGTACGAGGAAGAGCGCGCCTATCAAAACGGCCTGGGCCAGAACAACTCCGCGGCAAGCCGTGCCGCCAGCGCCCCGCGCGCCGGCCAGCAGCAGTTTGCTGCCCCGCAGCAGCAGCGCCCCGCCGCCATGCCCCAGCAGCAGCCGACGCCTCGCGCCGCCGCTCCCGACCCGCTTGCCGTGGCAGATCCCTTCGCGCCTAGCGTCCCCGACCCCGCCGCTCCTATCCCGGTGCCGCAGACCGTCTCGCGCGACGCGCTTGCCGGCATGGGCGGAGCCGCCGCGACCGGTGCCGCCGTGGGCCTAGGCGCCGCAGCCGGTATCGCCTCCAACATGGCGAGCACTCGCGCCCCGCAGCGCCCGCTCGCCCAGCTCGTCGACGTCGTGAGCGGCGAGAGCCATAGCATCACCTCCGCACAGGTGACCATCGGTCGCGAGCGCTCAGTTTCCGACATTGCCCTGCGCGACCCCAACGTGTCGCGCCGCCACGCCCAGCTCACCTTTACGGGCTCGGATTGGTCGATCGAGGACCTCAATTCCACCAACGGCACGCTCGTCAACAACCGCCGCATTACGCGCTGCCCGCTGCGCAACGGCGATCTGCTGACGTTTGGCCTGAGTACCTTTGAATTTAGGGGATAGTCGCTTATGAACATCGATATCGTCCTTTTTGCAGGCCGCATCGTCCTGGTCGCCCTGCTCTATATCTTCCTGTTCGCCGTCATGAAGACCGGCGTGGGACTCGTGCGCGGGCAGCGCCGCGACTCGGCTATCTGGACGATCGATGTGGACAAGGGCCCGCGCGGTATCCGCGGCATCCACGTAGACATGCTCGGCCCCGTCATCGTCGGTCGCTCTCCGTCTTCGGACATCTGCATCAACGAACCGTTCGTCTCGGCCTCGCATGCGCGCTTTTCGCTGCAGGGCCCGGCGCTCATCATCGAGGACCTCAACTCGCTTAACGGCACGCTCGTCAACGGCCGCCAGCTCGTGGAGCCCGCGACGCTGCGTGAGGGCGACGAAGTCCAGATTGGCGACGTGGTCATGAAGGTGAACCGTCGATGATCGACGAGGAGAACAAGTCCGCAACTATGACCGAGGCACCGGCCGCCGCCACAGCTGCGCCGGCCCACGCCGCTCCGGCGGGCTCCGCACCCGTGGAGCCCGAGGACACCGTGTTCTCCCTGCCTCTTTCGCAAGTAACGCATGATATTTCGGATCTCGCCGATAACGAGGACGAAGAGGATGCCGTAGCGGCGCCCATCGGCGCACATGCTGCGGAACAGCCCACAGCGCCCGAAGCAACCCCGGCGCCGGCTCACTTTGCAGAGCCCGTCGCCGCGGCAATCAACGAGAGCGCTGCGGTGTTTGCGGCACCCGAGCCCGCCGCGCCGGCGTTTCCCATAGCCCCGGCATCCGAGGTTGCGCCCGCGTCTACGCCGGCGCCCGAGCCTATAGACGTCAGCCCGCAAGATGACGAGCCGACCGCCCGCGTTTCCGAGGAGCCCGACTCCCCGGACACCGGCGATTCCGAATCAAACGCCGAGACCGACACCGTCTCTCCCGGTGACACAGCCGAAATCGACGTTGCCGCCGTTGAGGCCAAGCTCAAAGACCCCGGGTCGACCATGAGCTTTGAGCCCCTGACCGAGGAGCGCATCGAGACCGACTCGACCTATGATGCCGGCACCACCACGCAACTCATGTGGGGCGCCCGCTCCGACGTTGGCTGCGTGCGCCCGCACAATGAGGATTCCTACCTGGTGCAGTCGCCGCTCTTTTGCGTATGCGACGGCATGGGTGGTCACGCTGCCGGCGAGGTGGCCTCTTCCATCGCCGTTGAGACTATTGCCAAGACGGCCCCGCAGTCCGCCGACGCCGCACGCCTGGCGGCAGCCGTCGAGGCCGCTAACGCCGCCGTAATCGAGGCCGCCTTGAATGGCCTGGGCAAGCCCGGCATGGGCTGCACAGCCACTTGCGCCTATATCGAAAACGATACGCTCGCCATCGCCCACGTGGGCGACTCGCGCGCCTACCTGCTCCACGAGGGCACGCTCATCCGCGTGACCCGCGACCACTCCTATGTGGAAGAACTCGTGGACGCCGGCGAGATTACGGCAGACGAGGCTCGCGTCCACCCCAACCGTTCGGTCATCACCCGTGCGCTGGGCTCGGACCCCGCCATGTATGCCGACCACTTCACTCTGCATATCGAGGAAGGCGACCGCCTGATCCTGTGCTCTGACGGCCTTTCGAGCATGATTCCCGATAGCGATATCGAGAACATCGCCACGCAGTCCTCAACCGCGCAAATCTGCGTCGACAACCTAGTGGACGCTGCGCTTGCCGCCGGCGGCCACGACAACGTGACCGTAGTAGTCGTTGACCTGGTTGACGATGGCGTTATGCGCGAGGCGCAGCGCGTGCGTCGCCGCAACATTACTATCGCCGCCATTCTGGCCCTCGTCTTTGTGCTGGCAGCTGGCATCTGGGCCTACACGGGTGTCACCGGCTCGTACTACCTGGGTACCTACCAGGGCAATGTCGCCGTCTGGCGCGGCCTGCCCGGCAAGCCGCTCGGACTCAAGCTCCACTGGCTCGAAAGCGAAACCAGCATCAAGCTATCCGACCTGCCCGAAGACACGCAAAACCGCCTCAAGGCGGGCATTCCGCAAACAAGTGTCGACGATGCGCAGGACACGATATCCAAGTACCGCCACCAGATCGACGAGGAGCAGACCCGCCAGGTGATTGACGCGCAGACGATTCGCGACAACACCAATCAGGGATCGACCTCCGAATCAGATTCCGAGAAAACCGCCGAACAGTCCGCCGAGGCCGAAGCCTCCGATAAGAATTAGAAAGGGAGTGCCGCTTATGAGTCGCCGCAACACCGAGCTGCTCTTGCTCATCGCCTCGGCGTTCCCCGTCATCCTGCTGTATGCGATGTACGTGCTCACCGCGGGCGCCGCCATCTCCTTTGAGACGCTCGCCGTGCCGATCGGCCTCTTTGCCGCCTTCGCCGCGGCACATATCGCCGTGCGCATCTTGGCGCCCGGCGCCGACCCCGCCATCCTACCCATCGTATTTATACTTTCGGGCATCGGCATCACGTTCGTGACACGCCTCGCCCCCGCTCTCGCCATCTCACAGCTCATCATCCTGTTTGTCTCGGTGGCCCTGATGGTGGGAACGCTCGCACTGGTCAAAAACCTCGACGTGGTCATGCGCTACAAGTACACCTTTGGCATCATCGGCATCATCCTGCTGATGCTGCCCATCTTTATCGGCACCACGATCTCGGGCTCCAAGCTGTGGATTCGCATCGCGGGCTTTACCATCCAGCCTGGCGAGTTCGCCAAGGTCTTTATCGTGCTGTTCCTGGCTGGGTACCTGGCCGAGAACCGCGAGCTGCTCTCCATCTCCAACCGCAAGATCCTGGGCTTTAAGATCCCTCGCCTGCGACTGCTGCTGCCGCTGTTTGCCGTGTGGGGTGTGTGCCTGCTCGTCGTCGTCTTCGAACGCGACCTGGGTTCGGCCGTGCTGTTCTACACCATCTTCTTGCTGATGCTCTACGTTGCCACGGGGCGCTTTTCGTATGTCGTTATCGGCCTTGCGCTCTTAGCCGTTGGAGCTGTGGGCGCCTACAAGTTCCTGTCTCACGTTCAGGTGCGTTTCCAGGTTTGGGTCGATCCGTTTAAGGACGCCCAGGGCCAGGGCTACCAGATCGTCCAGTCGCTCTTCTCGCTTGCCGATGGCGGTCTGGTCGGTGTTGGTATCGGCAACGGCATGGCCAACAACATCCCTGTCGTCGAGTCCGACTTTATCTTCTCGGCCATCGGCGAGGAGATGGGCCTTTTGGGCGGCGGCGCCGTGCTCATCCTGTTTATGCTCTTTGCCGTGCGTGGCCTCACCACGGCTGCCCGCGCCAAATCCGACCTCGCCGCCTTTAGCGCCACGGGCCTTACGGCCGCCATCAGCTTCCAGGCCTTTTTGATCGTGGGCGGCGTTACCCGCCTGATCCCGCTGACCGGCGTCACCCTGCCCTTTATGAGCCAGGGCGGTTCCTCGCTGCTGGCAAGCTTTATCATCGTCGCGCTCCTGCTGCGCGCCGGTGACGAAGCGACCGGACGCGAGGCCGAGCTTACCGGCACCGGCACCATGACCGCCATCACCGATGATCAGGTCGCATCCGCCGCCGCCCCGACGGGCACGCGCTTTGCCACCTCGTCTTCCTACGGCAGCGGCAGCCATTCCGTCGGCTCGCGCATGCGCCGTCGCCTGCTCGACACGCCTGAATCCGGTGTGCTCGGCCGCGTTGCGCTCGCCAACCGTCTAACCCGTGCGGTGCTCGCCTTTACGGCGCTGTTCGCCATCCTTATCGGCAACCTCACCTATGTCCAGGTCATCAAGGCCAAGGACTATCAGGATATGCCGACCAACAACCACACTATCGCCCGCTCCAAGTACATCCAGCGCGGTTCCATCATCACGTCCGACGGCGTGACGCTGGCCGAGTCGCTGCAGCAGGAGGACGGCACCTACGTACGCTCCTACCCCAACGGCAACCTGGCAGCGCACGTGGTTGGCTACGTGAGCCAGCAGTATGGCACCACCGCCATCGAGAGTGTCATGAACGACACGCTCACCGGCTCTAAGGATTACTCCAGCTGGAACAACGCCATCGCGTCGCTCGCGGGCCAGACCCAGCCGGGCAACACCGCCAAGCTCACCATCGACTCGCGTATCCAGACGGCGGCCGAGCAGGCGCTCAAGGGCTTTAAGGGCGCTGTAGTGGTCATCGACCCGCGTACCGGTGCGGTGCTCGCATGCGCCAGCTCGCCCACCTATGACAACACCAACATCGACGCCCTGCTGCAGGCGGGCGGCGGCGAGGACGGCTCCATGTACAATCGCGCCATGGACGCGCTGTACACGCCGGGCTCCACGTTTAAGGTCGTTACGCTTTCCGCGGCACTCGAGACCGGCACCGCCAGCCTTACCAGCACCTACCAGGCGCCCGGCTCCATGGACATCGGCAACGCGCCGGTCACCAACTATGCCAACGAGAGCTACGGCACCATCAGCCTGCAGCAGGCCTTTGCCGTGTCTTCCAACGTCGTCTTTGGCCAGGTGGCAAACGAAGTTGGCGCAAACACGCTCGTGCAGTTTGCCAACGCCTTTGGCTACGGCCAAAAGCTCGGCCAAGACCTGACCTCCGCGGCCTCCATCATGGCCGACCCGTCGCTCATGACCGAGTGGGAGACCGCCTGGGCCGGCGCCGGCCAGCCTGTCGGCATGGACCACACGCCCGGGCCGCAGACCACCGTCATGCAAAACGCCGTGATTGCCGCCGCCATCGCTAACAGTGGCGTGGTCATGGACCCGTACTTTGTAGCCCAGGTACTCGCCCCGGACGGAACTGTGGTCAAGACCACGCAGTCCCGCTCGCTGGGTCAGGCCGTCAGCTCCGCCACGGCCGACCAGGTCAAGCAGGCCATGCTCGCCGTCGTCCAGTCCGGTACCGGCACCGATGCCCAGGTCCCCGGCGTCAAGGTCGCCGGCAAGACCGGCTCGGCCGAGACCGGCGGCACCAACGTCAACTCGATGTTCGTTGGCTTTGCACCTTACGATTCACCCACGGTCGCCATCTCGGTGGCCTTGGAGGATTACGACAAACACGACGTCAAGGCGGCCAAGATTGCCGGCATCGTCCTGACCGCGGCGCTCGCCGCACAGGGAGCGTGATGCCCATGATCGAATCGGACACCCGAGGCGCGCCGCGGCCGAAGAGTTAGCGGCAACGCGCCACACGGCCCCAGCGGCCACATCGTAGGTACTACACACATCGTTGAGCGAATAGTTATGTTAGGAGCAGGAATGGAACAGAGGGTCCTCGGGGGAAGATACCTCCTCAAGGATAAGGTGGGAACAGGCGGCATGGCGACCGTCTACCGTGCACAGGACCAGGTCCTCGACCGCACGGTAGCCGTCAAGATCATGCTGCCGCAGTATGCTGGCGACGCAACCTTCGCCGCACGCTTTAAGCAGGAGGCCCAGGCAGCAGCCGGTCTCTCCTCCCCCTATATCGTGGGCGTCTACGATTGGGGCAAGGACGGCGACACCTATTACATCGTCATGGAGTACCTGCGCGGCACCGACCTTAAGAGCGGCATCAAGAGCCACGGCGCCCTCGACCCCAAGAAGGTCGCCCAGATCGGCTCGCAGATCAGCTCCGCGCTTTCGGTCGCCCACAAGCACGAGATCATCCACCGCGACATCAAGCCGCAGAACATCATGGTGCTGCCCGACGGCAACATCAAGGTGATGGACTTTGGCATCGCGCGCGCCAAGAACAGCCACCTCACGCAAGACAACAACGTGCTGGGAACCGCCCACTACGTCAGCCCCGAGCAGACCCGCGGTCAGGACCTCGGCCCCACCTCGGATATCTACTCGCTGGGCGTCGTGATGTACGAGTGCGCCACCGGCCGCGTCCCCTTTGACGGTGACGACGCTATTTCGGTCGCACTCAAGCAGGTCAACGAGCTGCCTATTCCGCCGAGCCAGATCAACTCCGGTGTCGACGCCGACCTTGAGCGCATCATCCTCAAGTGCATGGAGAAGGACCCGGCAAACCGCTTCCAGACCGCTGACGAGCTGCGTCAGGTGCTCAACAGCTACCTGTCCGGTCGTGCCGTCAACATCTCGGAGCCCACGCGCATCATCGGTGCCCCCGGTGAGCTGGGCGCCACCAAGACTCGCGAGCTTTCCGACCAGACGCGCGCCATGGTGCGTCCCGTCTCGGGCGTGAGCGGCCAGAATACCGCCCGTAGCTCAGTTTCGGGCTCCACCGGCTCCTACGAGGTCGAAAAGCCCAAGTCCAACAAGAACAAGATTATCGCCGCCGTGGTGGCAGCCGTTGCCGTCATCGGCATCGTGGTGGCCTTTGCCACAGGACTCTTTGGCGGCGAACAGGTCACCGTGCCCGACGTGCTGGGCAAGGACCAGCAGACTGCCGTCGAGCTGATCAAGGAGGAAGGCCTTGAGGTCGGCACCATCGACCAGAGCTATAACGACGATGTCGACGAGGGCAAGGTTGCCGAGCAGACCCCCAACGGCAACACCAAGAAGCCCAAAGGCACCAAGGTGAACCTGGTGATCTCCAAGGGCCCCAAGCCCTCCGAGAAGGTTGAGGTTCCCCAGCTTGTCGGTCTAACCAAGGACCAGGCAGAGGCGGCACTGGCAAGCGTTGGCCTAAAGGGCAACGCCACCGAGGAGGCCAACGAGGCCGACGAAGGCCAGGTCTTTGAGCAGGGCACCGACGCCGGCAAGGAAGTCGAGAAGGGCACGACCATCTCGTACAAGGTCTCGAGTGGCCCGGATACCACGTCCGTCCCCGACCTGACCGACATGACCGAGGCCCAGGCGCGCAACGCCCTCGATATGACAGGCTTTGGCGTCGACGTGAACTACCAGGAGAACGACTCGGTTACCGAGGGCACCGTGATCAGCTGGAACCCCAGCGGCAAGCAGAAGCCCGGTGCCACGATTACCGTCGTCATTGCCAAGAAGTCCGGCAAGGCCACCGTCCCGGGCAACCTGTACGGCAAGAGCATTTCCGCCGCCGTCACCGCGCTCAACAACGCCGGCTTCTACAACATCGCGTTCTGCGATCAGAACGGCAACCCCGTGAGTGGCAACGAAAACGCCACCGTCACGGGCGTCTCCCCCACCGGCAAACAGTCCACCGACAGCACGATTACGCTGACGGTTGCACTTTCTGGCTCGGGTTCGGGTTCAGGCACGAGCACGGGCGACGATTCCGGTACGACCAACTAGTCGCAACCCAACCGCTCATTACGGCTCTCGCCGCAAACATATTCGCTCACAGGCGCCCGCTTGCTCCCCCAGCAAGCGGGCGCTTCGTTTTTGACATGGCATGAACCAGAAGAGCCCGGCACCGTGGCGGTGTACCGGGCTCGACAAATCTCTGGTGCCCCCGGGCGGATTCGAAAACTCCCCCCGCGGGGAAATTGGTGACGCGGGTGTCGACGGTCCTAATCCGTCGGCAGCTCCCACAAACCAGAAACGGCGCCGCTCTCGCGACGCCGTTATAATCTTCTGGTGCCCCCGGGCGGATTCGAACCGTCGACACCCGCTTTAGGAGAGCGGTGCTCTATCCCCTGAGCTACGGAGGCATGCTGTACTAGTGTAGCAGATTTACGCCGCTGTAATGCAGCGTATACCCACTCTTCGAAGTTGCGGTGGAACAGCCCTCCGGAAAGTGCGTCCCACTATCCAGGCAAATTCAGGGTCAGACTTTCCCCATGAGACCTCGCCGGGAAACTGTGTCCCAGAATTTCGGCTCGAAACGGGACACGGTTTCCCAAACGGGCCCGTTCCGGAAACTTCATCCCGCAATCGGCACTCGAACTGGGATGCACTTTCCCGATCGAGCCACATGGGAGACTGCGCCCCACTTTGAGGGGGCGCTCTTTAATGACTAGTTGCCTTTGTGGAAAAGGTTTTTGATAACGGAGGGGATGCTCTTGGCGCCCTTGGCCGTCACATCGATAAAGTCGGGCGAACGAACGAGCTTGTCCTCGTTAATGTACTTACGCACCGCGCGTAGCGTTTCCTTGTCATTGCGCGTCGAAAACGTAAAGTGACCGTTCTCTTTGGTAAAGATCGCAAAACGCGTGATCTTCTTGGTGCCGCGCAAAACCTCGGCGGCGATATAGTCGACCTCGTCCCACGGGATCTGAATAAAGTCCTCGGGATTGCGCTCGTTATAGTACTCAAACGCCTTATTCCCCACCATTACGTTGCCGTGACTGGTAAGCCCCATCAGGCAGGTTGCCGGCGTTGCCAGATCGACCGTGCTGTTTTGAGATTGCGCCATACGCGCCTCGCCCTCCAATAAAAACAATCGGACCGCATCCAGTGTACCCACCGGGTGCGGTCCGTTTCAATGGCTCAAAAGCCCTTGCCTAGCAACTCTCGGTCTTAAGCCGAAGCGTGCTTACATGAAGCCGCAGACGCGACCGATGATGCCGACGGCGAAGAGAGCCAGGATGATGACGATCGGGCTGACCTTCTTCTTGAGGAGCTTGCAGACCAGAAGGGTCAAGCACACGGCGGCAAGGCCGGGGATGAGCTGATCGAGGTTGGCCTGAAGCGTGGTGACCTTCACCGGGTCGAGTGCGGTGGCACCGACAGAGCTGTACATCGACAGCGCCTGCTTGATGCCCTCAGAACCGGCGGGCAGGTTGGCCCAGTCGATATAGGCGCCAGCAGACTGCGTGACCTTGGAGACGACCGGGGTGAAGGAGATGGACACCCAGCGCTCGACCAGGGCGCCGATGATGAACATACCCAGGATGGAAGCACCCTCGGTGACCTTGCCCATCAGACCGCCGGAGAGGTCCTTGGCGATGGAGGAGCCGACCTTGTAGCCAAACTCCTGCGTGTACCACAGGAAGGCGTAACGGATGATGTTCCACGCGAAGAAGAACAGCAGCGGACCGGCGATGCTGCCGGACAGGGCCAGGGAAGCGCCCAGTGCGCCCAGAATCGGGCGAAGGGTGAACCAGAAGGCGGGGTCGCCGACGCCGGCGAGCGGGCCCATCATACCGACCTTGACGCCCTGAATGGCGACGTCGTCAATCGGAGCACCGTTGGCGCGCTCCTCCTCGAGGGCGAGGGTAACGCCAATGACGGGGGCGGAAACATAGGGGTGGGTGTTATAGAACTCCAGGTGGCGCTTAAGAGCGGCAATCTGGTCATCCTTGCTGGTGTAGAGCTTCTTGATCGCAGGGATCATTGCGAAGCACCAGCCGCCGTTCTGCATACGCTCGTAGTTCCACGAGCCCTGAAGGAACTGATGACGGAAGCAAACCTTCTTACGGTCAGCCTTGGTGAGCTGAATCTTGTTCTCTGCCATATGTATCACTCCCCTCCTACTCGTAATCGTTCAGAATGTCGCCGAGCGGGTCACCGGAGCCACCGCCCATGCCGCCACCCTGCTTGGCCAGATCCTTAAGGCCAAGGTAGATGAGGGCAAGGGAGATGCCGATGAGGCCAAGGGCGATCAGCGTGAGCTGAGGGATGGCAGCAAGGACAAAGCCGAGGATGAAGAACGGCCAGGTCTCCTTGGTGGCCATCATGTTGATGACCATGGCGTAACCGACGGAAGCGACCATGCCGCCGCCGACAGCCATGCCGCCGGACAGCCAGTCGGGCATAGCGTTAAGCGCGTTGGTAACGGCCTCGGCCGGGATGATGCACAGAAGTACTGCCGGGATGGCGATACGAACACCCTGCATGAGGATGCCGGCGTACTGCCAACGCTCGATGCCGGCGAAGTCGCCCTTCTCGGCGCAGGCGTCCATGCCGTGAACCATAGCGGTAGCCAGGGTACGGCAGATCATGGTCAGGAACAGACCAGCGACCGACAGCGGGACGGCGACGGCGATGGCGGCGGTAACGGCCTTGGCCGAATCGGTGGCGCCACCGTTGAGGGCGAGCACCATGATGATCGAAGAAGCGACCGAGGCCAGAGCGGCGTCAGGCGCGACGGCGGCGCCGACGTTAGCCCAGCCAAGGGCCATCATCTGGAGCGAACCGCCCAGGAGGATGCCCTCCTGAAGGTGACCGGTTACGAGACCGATAAGCGTGCATGCCACGAGCGGCTGATGGAACTGGAACTCATCCAGAATGCCTTCCATACCGGCAAGCAACGCGACAATCGCAACAAGCAGAATAGTGATTGCAGACATGTATCGGACCCTCCTTTACTATGCTTGAGCGGCCAGTTCGGCCTTAGCTTTCTTCAACATGGCGTCGAGATCCTCGGAGGAATCCGAAGGAACCTTGCGGACCTCGAACTTGACGCCCTTGGCCTTGAGAGCCTCGATGGTCTTGACATCGTCATCGCCCATGGCGACAGCGTTGGTGACGACGACCTTGCCCTTGGAGTGGGCCATGGAACCGATGTTGGCTTCCTTGATGTCGACGCCGGCCTCGATGGCCCTGAGCAGATCCTGCGGGTTCTCGAAGAGCAGCATGGCCTTGGTGTCGCCAAAGCGCGTGTCCTTGACGACCTCGGCCATCTTCTTGATGGGCACGACGTTGGCATGGACTCCCGGAGGGGCAGCCTGCTCAATCATGGTCTTGCGGAGCTCGTCGTGAGCAACGCCGTCGGAGACCACGATAATGCGGTTGGGGTTGATCTGCTTGGTCCACGTGGTGGCCACCTGACCATGCAGCAGACGGGTGTCGATACGGACGTGGGCGATCTTGATGTGCCCGTCGCCGATCACCGTTCCCGGAGGGATGGCGCCTGCAGGAGCAGCGGCGGCCGCAGCCGGCTTCTTCTCCTCGGGCTCCAGAGACTCGGGCTTGACACGCACGCCAGCCTTAGCCTCAGTCACGAGATGTTTTGCGATCGCATGTGCAGTGTTCTTTGCGTCAAAGCGCTGCGAATATGCCTCGATGAGCATAGGCAGGTTGACACCGGTGACGATAGCCCAGGAATCGTGGCCCTCGATGAGCCCGCTGATCTGGTTGAACGGCGTGCCGCCCCACAGATCAACGAGGAAGAGCACCTGCTCCTGGTCCTCGAAGGAAGCGATTGCTTCCTCGACCTTGGCACGGAAGTCGTCGGGGCCCATGCTCGGCTCGAGCGAGACCACGGCTACAGACGGCTGATCGCCAAAGACCATCGAGCCCGTCTGCTTGATTCCAGCCGCCAAGTCACCATGGCTAGCAAGAACAATACTTACCATCACATAACCTCCTTTTTGTCTACGTAATTCCTACACGACAGTTATGGAGTATAGCTGCAAATACAGCAGAATTGTTTGAAAAACTGCAAAAGGTAGCATTATTTGTTTAAACGTCTTGTTTTGTTACAAGCTGATTACATTCCAGTATTTTGGCTGATTTGCTGCTGAGGATTGATAGCTGATCTATTTACATGACCGAATTGAGCACGCTGTTCATTATTGCCGGTTTTAAACAGACACAAATGTGCTCGGGTTGAGGCTATTTCGTTTAAACAGATGGTGCTTGACTACTGGTAAGAAATATGCTCTAGCAAAGTAGTCGTTGGGGACGTTCTTTAATGACTAGTCGTTTAAGAACGTCCCCAACGACTAAGTTAGGCGATGTGGAGGGGGTTGGCGGCGTCGACGGCGTCGGGGGCGTCAGAAGGACCGTCGGGGGCAGTGTCTGCCGGATCCTCGTCGAGGGTCTCGATCTGCTTGATCATGACCTCTTGGCCCTGGAGCAGATAGGTATCGCCGCTACCGCAATGAGGACAGGTCTTGCCGTGCTCGACCGTCGCGTAGTCGCGGCCGCACGCCTCGCAATGTGTCACGGCCTCAACGGGCTCCACGATAAGCTCCGAGCCCTCGGTGATAGGCATTTTATCCGCCGCCCAACGCCAAGCGTCGAGCAGTAGGTCGGGAACGACGCCCGAGACCTCGCCCAGCAGCAACGTCACGCTCGAAACGCGACGCACGCCATTGGCGCGCGCCACATTCTCAACATCGCGAATGATGTGATAGACGATTCCGAGCTCGTGCACTTTTGATTCCTTCTGCCGTTCCCGTTATGGCTACTTACTTGCGACCGAATTTAATCTTGATGGCACGCTTGAGTGCGTACTTGCCCAGGCTGGGGAGCTTTTGCTCGTATTTGACCATCGTGGAGCACTCGGGGCGGTCGCGATCCAGATGGATGGCGTCAAACGCGCACTTGGTGGTGCACAGGCCGCAGCCGATGCACTTGTTGGGGTCGACGATCGAGGCACCGCAGCCCAAGCAGCGAGCGGTCTCGGCGCGCACCTGCTCCTCGGTAAAGGTCTCGACGTACTCGCTAAAGGGCGCAGCCTTCTCGCGCTCGCGGTCGACACGTGCCACCTCGCGGCTTGCGTTGTCATAGCTCTCAATCACAACATCGTCGCGGTCAAGCGCGGTGTAGCGGCGCTGGTTGCGGCCGATGGTGAGCGTGGAGCCCGGCTGCACAAAGCGATGGATGGACACGGCGGCCTCGTGACCGGCGGCGATGGCGTCGATAGCAAAGCTGGGACCGGTGTAGACGTCGCCGCCCACAAAGATGTCGGGCTCGGCGGTCTGGTACGTCTGCGGATCGGCAAGGGCACCCTGGCTGCGGCCGAGCTCCACCTTGGAGCCAGCCAGCAGGTCGCCCCACACAATGGACTGGCCAATCGACATGACGACACGGTCGGCATCGACACGGCGCAAGTCGTTCTCGTCATACTCGGGCGCAAAACGGCCCTCGTCGTCAAAGACACGCGTGCAGCGCTTAAAGGTGATACCGCACACACGACCGGCCTCGTCCAGGTGAATCTCCTTGGGGCCCCAGCCGCAGCTAATGTGCGCGCCGTCCTCAATGGCCTCGCGACGCTCCTCCTCGCTGGCAGGCATCTTGACCTCGCTCTCCAGGCAGAACATCTCAACGTGCTCGGAACCCAGACGGCAGGCGTTGCGCGCGACATCGATGGCCACGTTGCCGCCGCCCACCACGATGGTGCGCCCGGGCAGCGCGTCGATCTTGCCGCTGTTGACCTCGCGCAAAAAGTCGACGGCCACGGTCACGTCCTCGGCATCCTCGCCCGGAATACCGGCAAGGCGGCCACCCTGGCAGCCAATGGCCACGTAAAAGGCTTTAAAGCCCTGCGCGCGAAGCTCGTCGAGCGTCACATCGCGACCGGCCTCCACGCCATAGCGGAACTCGGCGCCCATCAGGCGAATGACCTCGACCTCGGCCTCGATAACGTCCTTCTGCAGCTTAAAGCTGGGAATGCCGTAGGTGAGCATGCCGCCCGGGCGCTCGTTTTTCTCGAACACGACGGGCTTGTAGCCCTTCTCGGCCAGATAGAAGGCGCAGGACAGACCGGCCGGACCGGCGCCGATGATGGCGATCTTCTGGTCGAAGCCGCCGGCACGCGTCGGGGTCACCACAGGTGGGACATAGCGAGTCGCGGCATCCAGATCGCGCTGGGCGATAAACTTCTTGACCTCGTCGATGGCCACGGCCTCGTCCACGCGACCGCGGGTGCAGGCATCCTCACAGCGGCGGTTGCACACACGGCCGCAGATAGCGGGCAACGGGTTCTCGCGCTTGATGAGCGCCAACGCCTCGTCATAGCGGCCCTGCGCCGCGAGCTTCAAATAGCCCTGAACGGCAACGTGCGCGGGGCAGGCCGTCTTGCAGGGAGCGGTGCCGGACTCATGCGTCTCGATACGGTTGTCGTTGCGGTAGTTGGGCGACCACTTGGTGTGGTCCCACTTGGTGGCATCGGGCAGCTCCTGGCGCGGATACTCGGGCACCTGTCCGCCAGCCTTTTTGCTACAGAGCTTCTGGCCCAGTTTGGCGGCGCCGGCCGGACACACCTCAACGCAGCGACCGCAGGCCACGCACTTGTCCTTCTCGACCTTGGCGACGTAGGCCGAGCGCGACAGGTTGGGCGTGTTGAACAGCTGCGAAGTGCGCAGGGCGTAGCACACGTTGACGTTGCAGTTGCAGATGGCGAAGATTTTGTTCTCACCGTCGATGTTGGTGATCTGGTGCACAAAGCCGTTGTCCTCGGCCTGGCGCAGGATGTCGTAGACCTCCTCGCGCGTCACATAATGGCCGCGGTCGGTCTCGACCACGTAGTCGGCCATATCGCCCACGGCGATGCACCAATCGGCCGGGTCGTCGGCGCAGCCCTCTCCCATCACGCGACGGCTCGCGCGGCAGCTGCAGGTGCTAGCGGCATACTTACCTTCGTATTTGTCGAGCCAATGCTCGATATGCTCGATCGGCACCGAGGTGCTCGCGGCATCGATGGCCTTCTCGACCGGAATGACATGCATGCCGATGCCGGCACCGCCGGGCGGCACCATCGGCGTGGCCTTGGACAGCGGTCCCTTGGACGCCTGCTCAAAGAACTTGGCATAGACCGGATGCTCCTCGAGCTGGCTCACGCGCATGTTGAGGAACTCGGCGGAACCCGGCACCAGCATGGGCAGCACCCACTGCTTGGCGCGCTCGGGGTTTTCCCAGTTGTACTCGAGCAGACCCGTGTAGCTCATGTCGTCGAGCATCTTCTCGATATCGGCCTCGGGCATGCCGGTGAGCTTGACCATCTCGGGCAGCGTATAGGGACGGCGCATCTTCATCTTGCAGAGCACTTCGGCCTGCTCGTCGGTTGCGGCCTCGGCAAACGACCAGTACTCGTAGCCCAGCAGCTCGTCGCGGTGCAGCAGGCGGTTGGTGCAGTGCTCACACAGTTTGACGATGGCCTCGCGCGGATGCTCCGGTATCGGCGGCACGAACTCCGCGCCGATATCGGGCTCGGTATAGCTAATCCCCGGTCCGTTGAGAATCATAGTCGTCCCTTCTCTTGCCACAGCCCGGCGAGACCGCAGCGCCCCTCTTTTTTTGCAGGCCGGGCATGCCCCCATGCCTTTCACCCGCCATTGTTGACATTGTGTCAAAAATAGTATTGACGAACCGTCAACAATATTCAAGACTGTTAGGCGAACGGTCAGGCAAAAGAGGATGAAAGGCGGCAAAACATGGGCAACAACGCAGCAGATATCTCTGTGGTCGATGCCGTCCCCGCATCCGATAGCGCGGCAAAACGCCTGACGGGCGACGAGCGCCGTCGCGAGATCCTCGCCGCTGTGCGCGCCGTGAGCGCCGAGCTTGGTGTGTCCCATCTTTCGGTATCGGCCGTGACCAAGCGGGCTGGCTGCACGCGTTCGCTGTTCTACCACTACTTTGCCGATATGGATGCCGCCGTCACCGCCGTTATGGACGAGGCAATCGACGGCTTTATCGCCGAGCTCGAGCAGTGGAACGCCAGCCGCACGGTTGGCGACATCGAAGGCGCACTCGACACCGTTGCTCCGCTCTTTAAGCGCCTGGTCGTGAGCGGCCACGAGTTGCCGAGCACGCTCACCTCGAGCAGCGGCGCGCTCTACGGCGGCTTTTTGCACAACGTGGTCCAGCGCGTGGCGCAGTATATCTGCGACACCACCGTGGTGGATTTTGTCGCCCATCATGAGCTGCGCATCGACCATGTCTACGAGACGTTCTACACCCTCATCATGGGACTGTTGATGTATATCCGCACGCACCCCGATGTGCCCGACGAGACGGTCAAGGAAATCATCGCCTCGACACTCCACATCGAGGGCTATACCGCCAAGTATCCGGAGCGCAAGCCCCAAAACTGACGACATTTGGCCAAACTGCCCGCGATCGGAAGAGGGGCCGCGGGCGTGTGAAAGGAGAGCAGCATGCTGTTCGATGTTTGGGGTAGCGATACCCTTATCCACTGGGCCGGCTGGGCCATGGTCTTTATTGGCCTGATCGTGCTCAACGAGGTCGGCCGCCGCACCAAGCTGGGCGCGGCCATCATCTTTGGCGTGGCTCCGCTGGCCATGACCATCTACTGCGTCGCCATCGCCATCGGCGTCTCGCAGGGTGCCGAGTGGGCGCTCACCAACCCCACCCATGTGTACCAGAACAGCTGGTTCCACTACGCCAAGGTGTACGCGGCGCTGGCCGGTTGCTGGGGCTTCATTGCCATTAAGTACCAGTGGGGCAAGATCGGCAAGGCGCATTGGTTCCGCGCGTGGCCGTTTGTGATCGTCGCCATCAACATCATGATCGCCGTCGTGTCCGACTTCGAGAGCGCCTATCACTTCTTTGTCCTGGGCGAGTCCACCTGGGTCACCTCCGAAGGTGCTACGCAGCTGGCCGGCTGGAACAACGTGTTCAACGGCATCGCCGGTATCATCAACATCTTCTGCATGACCGGTTGGTGGAGCGTCTACGCCTCCGAGGACAAGACCGACATGCTGTGGCCCGACATGACCTGGGTCTACATCATCGCCTACGATATCTGGAACTTCTGCTACACCTACAACTGCCTGCCCACCCACTCCTGGTTCTGCGGCTTTGCGCTGCTGCTGGCGCCCACCGTCGCCGCCTTTATCTGGAACAAGGGCGGCTGGATCCAGAACCGCGCCTTTACGCTTGCTATTTGGTGCATGTTTGCCCAGGTGTTCCCGTACTTCCAGGAGGAGTCCATCTTTGTGACCCACTCCACGCTCGACCCCGGCGCCGCTACCGCGGTCTCGATCGCCGCACTGGTCGCCAACGTCGCCGCGATCATCTACATCGCCTACCGCGCCAAGAAGCTCGGCCGCAATCCCTACAAGCAGGATGTCTTTGAGGGCACCAGCGATTGGGAGAAGGCCACCGCTCGCCGTGCCAAGGTTGATTACGCGCACGCCGAGTAACATGTTGGCCGCTGTTGGCACTTGGGCATAGGCCCGCTCACCAGGCCTTTCAATCCAATGTCTCGCAGAGCCCCCGAAAAGCGTTTCGCTCGCTTTCCGGGGGCTTTTTGTCGTTGCGCCTCTATTCATCTATTCAAAAACACGCGCATATATAAAATCGGATTTCAAATCATGCGGCGGCTCTATGGAGCCCCGTTTTTGGGTACATTGTTGTCCCGATATTGAGCTTGGGGGATATATGAAAGATGAGACGATGGGCCAAGAGGATGCGGTCCAAGATGCAGAAGCGTGTGCCGAGGCCCTGGAGAGTCTAGACCAGATCGCGCTGGCCGAGATTACGTTTGACGATTCGAGCGTTGATGTGCAGGATGAGCCGGAAATCGAGGCGCAGTCCGATGATCAGGATGCAGACGACGTTGAGCCTGCCAAAGATGAGGCAGGTCACGAAGACACCGAAAGCGAGGCCGGCAATCAGCTCGAATCCGACACGGGCGAGGAAACCGTCTTGCTCGACAGCTTACCGGCCGAAGATTCGCTGACCCGCGAGCTCCCTGGCTTAGGCTCCGCGCCTGCCGTGGACGAGACCATCGCCATGGGCGATATTCCCCTACCGTCCGTCCCCTCGGCACGCGAAGCCGAGGCTCGCCATCGCAAGATGTCGCCCAAGCGCCGCAACCTGATGGTTGCCGGCGCTGTGGCCGTTGCGCTCGTCGCCGGCGGCGCAGGCTACGCAGCCTGGAACGGATACCGGCAAGAGCAGGCTGCCATCGCCGCCGCCAATGCCCACACGATGATGTCGGTGCAGATTGGCGTACATGCCGCGGGCCTCGACTGTTCCACCGGCTCCAAGATTCCCGTACAAGTGAGTGGCCAGGATTCTGACGGATCCTCCGTGAGCGAAACGCTCTATGTTGACGAGCACGGCCGCGGCATCAAACTGCTGCCCGGCGATTACACGCTCTCCATCGCTGCCTCTCCCATCGCGGCCGACGGCACCATCTATACCGTCCCGACCACCAAGGCGCAGGTCACGATCAAGAGCGACGGACAGGACCTAAGCAGCCAGGCCGCCTTTAAGCTCAAGGTGCCTTCGGCCGACACGGTGACTGACGACCAGATCGATGCCGCCGCCAAATATGCCGAGGAGGGAGGCGCGAGCTCCGCCGCCACCGCCAAGGTGCTCCAGCAGGCGGCAACCGCGCGGCGCGACGCCGCCGTCAATGCCGTGAGCGCGCAAAAGGCACAGGCGGCCCGTGATGCCGACGCCCGCCACAAGGCAACCGACCTCTACCAGCTCGATATCCCCGTCGAGTGGTACGGCAAGGTCGAGACTTGGCAAAATGGCAGCACGCTATGCATCTATCTTGCCGGCGACAGCGATACACCGATTGTGACGCTCGTCGCAGTGCGCGAGGGCGAGAGCTTTACGCCCGATGAGGGCGATACGGTTTTGGGTGCGGCCAACCTAGGCAACGGTTATACCGTCTACGCCAGCGGTCCCGTCTATCCGTACGTGGTGCCCCAGACCATCAACGGACGGACGCAGAATCCCGTGTCGACCTACCCTATGGACTCGGCCATTGAGCTTGTCGAGCTCACGACCGGTAACCGCTACACCTATAGCCAGATCAAGAACGTACTGGTCGGCAAAGACGGCAAGGCAGACGCCGCGACCAAACTCGAGACCGACTACCTCGCCCAGATTCTCCTGCCGAGCATCAAGGCCCAGGACTAGCGGACCATGACACCTGAGTCCTGGCCTCGCAAATCCATAGACGATTAGGAAAGGAGCCACTTCCATGCGGGCACAGCATGTACCACGCCGTGTTTGCATGGAATATCGGCCTGCTCATCCATGGTAACGATTACCGACTCGCCAAGATCAAACTGGGCCATCGCGGCATCGAGCGCGGCAATTTCGCGCTCGCGCGTTTTCTCGCTTGTCATATCCACACTTACCTGAATCAGGCCGTAAGCCTGCATGAGCAGTGCATCCCCAGCCACAAAGTCCACCTCATGGCTTTTATTCTTATCTTTAATCAGCAGGCGGCAAACCGAACCGGGCCGCACGGCGGGGGTCCTTCTTCTGAGCGCATTGAACACCGCGGTCTCGAGCCTCTGACCATGATCCAATGCCGATGCGGGGGAGAACGCTCCGAACATCGCAGGATCGACGGCGTAGACCTTAGACGCAGACCGCGTATTATTTGCAAGCGAACGCGTGAACTCCGGCACCGAAAACAGCAGGTAGGCGTCCTCGTAATACTCAAGTAAGTCGCTGAGCGTATTTCGACTGACGGATATCTGTCTGCTCTTGAACTCGTTGTACACTTTGTTCACTGACAGCTCTCGTCCCGAAGATGCCATGCACCGCGCCAGAAACAGCGAGGCCAAACGGGGGTTCTTGACGTCGTAACGTTCAACGACGTCCATGGCGACCGTTCGCGACGCATATTCCTGTAGCAGCTGAATCGCGTCTGCGGGCGTCTGCTCAAGTGTCGCGATGAATCCCCCTCGCTCGAGATATCCGACCAGATGGTGTCGGAGCAACGCTGCATCGCTCGAGGAGAAGGGCGCGTTCGACTCAGGAACGCCCCCCGTCTTATATCGGACGTATTCCGAAAAACTCAACGGAAAAAGCTCTCGCACAAGAGAACGGCCCCTGAACTCGCTCTTAAGTTCTGAGGACAGCATCTTAGAAGAAGATCCCGTCACGTAAACGGTCGCCTTCTCCGTATCGACCACGCGTCGCAGAAACGCACCCCATTCGGGTATTTCCTGGATCTCGTCAAAGAAAAGGTAGGCGCCCTCGCCTCGAGCAGCAGGATATAGTGCATAGAATGTATCGAGCACGTCCGCTAGTAGCGATGGCTCATACGGACGCAAGCGCTCATCCTCAAAATTGAAATATAGCATCCGGTCAAGCTCGACGCCTTGGCCCTGAAGCCGCCGTATCTCCTGATACAGGCGATACGTCTTTCCACAACGACGGGCGCCCACAATCACATATACGATGTTGTCGCGCTTTGGCTCCTGCGGGTTGCCCAGATCAAGGTCGCGCTCAAAGACCTGCGGAATCCCCTGTTGCTCAAAGTCCTTTATTTTTTGAGCCACCAAGTCGTTGAATGCCATAATTCTCCAATCTTGCTCTCCTGCTAATCAAGATTATAACGATTCTTGATTAGCAGGAGAGCAAGATTGCGTGCAACTTGATTAATAGATAATCAAGTTTTTCTGCTGTCCAGCATCAAGGCTCAGGACTAGCCGGCCGCAGCGAGGGCAGTCTTTTTGGGACGGGGGTCTTTTAGCTACTTTAACGCCACGGGTCGGCTTCGAACATCGGCTCGCGCTCGGGGCGGCGATCGCTGTAGGGATCGTAGCCGTCATCGTCCTCGTTCTCGGCGCGAATGTAGGGGTCGCGCGGCTTGGGCGCAGGCTTTGGTGCAGGCTTGGGTACGGCAGGCGCGGCGTCGGCTACCGGTGCATTCGTCTCGTTCTCGTCTTTCATCTGCATAGCTCCTTGCCATGTGCTCACGTTCAACGCCATTGATTGTCGCACGAAAAAGGGCGGCGGACCCCATTGGATCCGCCGCCCTTGACGTTCGGCTCAAAGTGAGCCTTCTCCATCTCGTCGAGCGTGGTCGCGCCGCCTTTTCGTTTCCCGTCGGCCGTCCTACGCAGCCAATACCACCACGAGCAGCATTTTGAACGGGGTGATGCCACGCACCGCATGCGGCGCGCCGGCGGGCATGACGGTGCTCTCGCCCGCCCCCAGCTGATGCGGGACGCCGTTGACCGTGATTTCGCCGGTACCCTCGAGTACCGTGATGAGCGCGTCGCCGGGCGCCGCATGGCTGGACATGCCCTCGTCGGCGTCGATAGCAAAAACGGTGATCTTGGTGGCCGGCGTCTGCGCGAGGGTGAGGCTGTTGACCTTGCCGCCTTCGAGCTTCACCTGCTCGGCCAGCTTGAAGACGGTCTCCTTCTCGATGTTCTTGATGAGCTCTGCCATGGTTGTTCCTTTCTGCGATGGCCTTCTTTGGATAGACGTCCCCTTACAAGGATAGCTGCAGCAGTTTGATGGCACCCGCAGGCTCCACGGCGTGCCGCACACCTGCGGGCACAAGGAGCACCTCGCCGGCGGCAAGCGGCACGGGCACGCGTCCCTCCCGCGCGAAGGTGATGCACGCGCAGCCTTCGAGCAGGTAGTACATGGTGTCCGCCGGGTACTCCTCGTCCGAGACGCTCTCTCCCGCCGCAAAGGACAGCAGCATGATCTGGCATGCGTCCGAGAGCCGTGTGAGCGAGCAGCTCGAGACGCGACCGGGCTCGGCGTCGTCAATGAGCGACGTCAGCGGGCGCGCGACGTCGGTCGGCAGGTTTCGTAGCCCCATGGGGCCTCCCTTCTAAGATGGCACCTATATATAGTAAAGGTACGAACGAAGCTTCTCGATGTTCGAGGTGTCGAGCGTGCCGTCGAACGCGAGGCGCAGCACCGGCGCGCCGGCGGCCCCACCGCGCTCGATGTCCTCCCGCGCCTCATCGTTATCGGCCTTGAGCCGCAGGATGGTGTCGACGTTCTCGTACATCGACGCCACCGTCACCACGCCCGCCGAACGCAGACGTTCAAGCGCGACCTTAGCGAAGCGATACCGCGCACCGGCTCCGCGGAAGCGCGGGATGCCTGCATCCGCCGCGGCGATGAGCTCGCCCGGATTCACGGCGAACGAGCTCGAACCCGCGCCGAGCACATTCTCAAGGGCAGCCGAGAGCGCAGCCATCTGGCAGCGGAAGGCATCAAGCAAGGCCGCGCGGTCCGCCAACTCGTCCGCCGGGACGGCAAAGGGATCGGCCGGCACTTCGACGGCGGACACGGCATCGGACGGCGCAGCGGCAGGAGCCGCGGCGACCCCCGTCTGCGTTCCCGGCCCCCAGGGCATGCCCTTCACCCCGCTGCGAGACCCCTGCGAGGAGTCCTGCTCCCACTCGTCTTGCCACATCATCCAGAAGAACTCCGAGAGCGGCATGCGCGCGAGCCGATAGCCGCGTTGCGCGACCTCGTCCCACAGCTCGCCCGTAAGCTCGTCGGCATAGACCCAGGGCCACTCCCCCACCAAGGCGAGCCACTTGACAACATCGGGGGCATCGCCCCCTGCGAACTCCGCGACGAGCCGCGCGATCCGCGGCACGTCCAGCGAGGAAGCTCCCCCGGCGACAAGCTGCTCCACGCAGGCGCGCACGAAACCCGCCCGTGTCGACACCGGCAGCGCATAGGCGGCATCGCCCGCGAGCAGCACGCCGAAGAGCTCGGAAACCGCCCCTGCGCCCAGCCGGCGGTTGAGCTCCCAGGGAAGGACCTCAAAACGCGGCGCGGCGATTGCCACGTCACCGCAGCCACGCTGGCGCAGCACCGCGCGGACCACGCGGTCATATTGGTTATCGGCCTCGGCGCCGCAGGTGGCAGGCAATGCCAGCGAGAGCGGCCCCGGAACAGAGGCCTGCGCCGCCACGAGCGCCGCGCCCAGGAACGCCGTGAACGAGCCGTACTCCTTGGTGGACGTCGCCGTACGCCCGGCCTCGAGTGCCACGGCGTCGAGTGGGATCGCACGGGCGTCGAAGCCCCGCGTGCGCAGCCATGCGGCCGCGAGGTCGCCGTACGCGCCCACCCCGGGCACCGCCACGGGCACCGCGGGATCGAGTGCCTCGCCACCCTCGGGTATGACGGAGAGCGCCATCGAGGGAGCGGCACAGTCGGCACCGGCCGCACTCGCCGCGCGCGCGACCCCGCTAGCCGCATCCCGGTGCACGCACGACGGCCCGGACACGACGTCGGCCGCGGCCGCATCCGCGCCAACACCCGCAGGCGAGCTCACCCGCTCCGCGTCCTCCTCAGAGAGATGTGCCAGCGCGTTCAGGAACGCTTCCACGCGCGTGATCACGCCCACGCGGCTGAAGTGCTCATCGCACTCGATCGTGAGGTAGGGCTTCTCACCCATCTCCTCGGCGAAGAGCTTGTCGAGCATGGTGTCGGGACCGCAGCCGTGGTTGGTGAGGTACACCGCGAAGAGCCGCGAATCGCGCCGCACCATCTTAGCGCCCGAAAGGATGTGCTGCCCAAACGGCCAGCAGATGCCGGGGTGGTCAGCCGAGACATCGATATCATGCGCGTGCAGGTGCCCGAGCGTGATAACCTTCTGTCCACGGTCCAGCAGAATCTCGGGGATTCCCATGTTGAGGGCGCCATCGGAGATACCGTAGTTGCGCGTGATGAGCACAAGCACGCGCTCCCCCGGCGCGAGCGAACCCAAAAGCTCGTCGCCCAGCGCCTCGGTCTTCTCACCAAAGGACGTGACGGCAAAGCCGCCCGCCATCATGGCCACGGCCGCCTCCTGGCGCGTATGGCCCAGCCGCTCGCCCAGCCCCAGCAGCGCCTGCGCCATGGCCTCCTGGCCAAAATCCATGTCGAGCAGGGGGTTCAGTAGCTCGATGCCGCGCCGCTCCAGACCGAGGGCGTCCGCCACCAAGCGCGGCGCCGTCTGCATATAAGGGCATGCGTAGTTGTGCGCCACACGCGAGCTCGCGTGCCGGATGGTGTGCAGGCTCGGCATGAAGATGTAGTCGGGTTCGCGCTCCGCGAGCCACGCCATGTGCCCGTAGATGAGCTTCACGGGATAGCAGGTCTCACCGCGCGCGTTCTCCTGTGCCAGGCGGACCTGCTCCTCGGTGGTGTCGGGCGAGAGCAGCACGTTGTAGCCCAAACGGGAGAAGTAGGCGTTGGCAAGCGGGAATAGGCGGTGCAACATGAGGCAGCGCGGGATGCCCACGGTCTTCTTGGCCGGGTCGATTTTGCCCGTGTAGCCCTCGAGAAAGAGCTCCTCGGTCTTTTTGTAGAACGCACGGTTGAGCGCGACCGCGCGCTCGTCCACGCCGCGCGCCGCGGCTGCCGTGCCGGAAAGATCGAACCCCTTGAACGCCGTGAGCTCGAAACCCGGCTTCGCGGCGGCATCGGCGGCCATGAGGGCCGCCCCCACCGCACCCGAGATGGCGAAGTTGGGCGACACCGTGAGTGTGTCGGGGTAAAACGAGCGGAACGCCTCCACGATTGCGGGGTTGTAGGCGACGCCGCCCTGCAGCACGATATGCGACCCCACGCGCTTGCCGCCCACCACGCGGTGCAGGTAATTGCGCACGATGGAGAGGGCGAGGCCGGCGGCCACGTCGCGCTTGGCGGCACCGGCGGAGAGGGCCGCGCTGATAGCACTCTCCACGAAGACCGTGCAACGCTCGCCCAGATCGACCGGTGCTTCGCTCGAAAGCGCGAGCAGTCCGTACTCGGCGAGCGGTATGGCGAGGCGAGCGGCCTGCTCCTCGATGAAGCTGCCCGTTCCGGCAGCGCAAACCTTATTCATCTGAAAGTCGGAAACCTGCCCGCCGGCGAGCGAGATGAACTTGGAATCCTGTCCGCCGATCTCGAAGACGGTGTCCACCTTCGGGTCGGCATGCGCCGCGCCGGCAGCCTGGCAGGTGATCTCGTCCACCACGGCGTCGGCGCCCACGAACTTGCCGATGAGGCTGCGGCCGGAGCCCGTCGTGGCCACGGCGCGAACCTGCACCTCGGAACCCAGGCGGGCGGCCAGCGTTGCCAGCCCCTCGTGCACGGCACGGCGCGCGTCGCCGCCGGTGCGCAGGTACTGGGCATTGAGCACGCGGCCACGGGGGTCGAGGAGGACCAGGTCCGTCGAGGTCGACCCCACGTCGATTCCCAAAAACACCGGAATGCGGCCGGTCAGGGGGTCGCGCTCCCAATCCTCGCGCGGCAGCACGGCGAAGCCCTCGCCGGGACGGTACCCGCTGTTCGGCAACGGTGCCAAACGGGGCAGCTCGCCCGCCTGGGAGCGCGGGTGGTCGAGCACACCGCGCAGGGCATTGAGGGTCGCCGCCCCGCCGCCCGCCGCCGCGAGCTTAGAGGCATGGAGCGCCGCGCCCGCCGCCTGGAAGAAGAGGCTCTCCTCGCGTGCGATGAGCCCATCTTCACCCAGCTTGAAGACCTCGCGCACGGCTCGCACCACGCCGGCGTTCAGCAGCACCCCGCCCGAGAGTGCCACGGGCGCCTCCACGGGCAGGCCGCGCACGATGAGCGCCTTGTAGCTCTTCACCATGGCGTAGCAGAGGCCGAGCAGAATGTCCTCCACGGGGACGCCCTCCTGCTGGCGGTGGATGATGTCCGTCTTGGCGAAGACGGCGCAGCGTCCCGAGATGCGTGGAACCTCATGTCCCTCGGCGCGCCCCACGAGTGCGGAGAAGTCCTCGATCCTAAGCCCCAGGCGGGTCATCTGGTCCTCGAAGAACGAGCCGGTACCCGAAGCGCAGCTCTCGTTCATGGCGAACTCGGGCACCGCCGCCGCGAGCCGGCAGACGAAGTAGGCGTTCTGACCGCCGATCTCGATGACCGAGCGGGCCTCCGGAGCCATGATCTTTGCACCGGAGGCAATGGCCGGCACGTCCTCGAGCACGGGCAGCGCGGCACCCGCCTCGGTGAGCGCACCCGCCCCCGAGCCCGTCGCCGCGATGCCGCCGCAGCCCTCGGGCGCCAGCGCCGCGGGCATGCCCGCGAGCAGGTCGCGCAGGCAGGCGACGGGATCGCCGTAGTGCGGCCGCCGCGTGCTCCAAAGCACGGCCGGCGCGCTCCCCGCACCCGCGCCCTCCGCCGCGGCTGCGCCCGTCCCGAGCGCGACCACCTTGACCGAGCTCGCGCCCATATCGATTCCCAGCGTGTAGTGCTGCGTCATAGCCATATGAAGACCCCTCTGTCCCCTCTCGGCGCCCCTCCTGTGCACGAAGCTCTACGCGCGCGCCGCGCGATACTCCTCGTACTCGGCCAGAAAGGCGTCACGGTCGAGCTGCCGTACGTTCACCACGTCGTCGAAGGTGACGAGCTCAGTGATGGGGTTGTCCACGGTGAAGGGGAAGCCCTTGCTCACCAGGAATTCGGCGAACAGGGGGTCCTCGGTCGCGATTTCACGCATGGTCTTGGTGCTATCGAACATAGTTGTCTCCTCATCTCGGTATCGGTTCGGCGCAGGCGGGAGTGGTCCCGCAGCGGCGCCGCGATCAATCCTCTAGTCCTGCACGCGGTCGAGCTCGATCTTCTCCCCGCCCAGCAGCGCCACATCGCCCTCGGCATGGGTCGAGACGAGCATCGTGCGCCCGCGCCGCTCCGACAGCAAAAAATCGATGACGCGTCCCTTGGTCACGGCGTCGAGGCCGGTGAAGGGCTCGTCGAGCAGCAGCATCCGCGAGGGATACGCCACCGCGCGGGCGAGCGACACGCGTCGCCGCATGCCACCCGAGAGCTGCGAAACGGGCCGGTCGAGCGAGTCCTCGGGCAGGATCCGCGAAAGCAGCGAGCGCACCCGCGCCCGACGCGTTCCGCGCGGGCACACGAGCAGCACGTTCTCCACGGGCGTCAACGCCTCGCAGAGGCGCTCCTCCTGAAACATCGCCGCGATCTGCCCGGGCGCGATACCCGTCACGACGCCGGCATCTGCCGCATCGAGCCCCAGCAGCACCTTGAAGAGCGTTGTCTTACCGCTGCCCGAGGGCGCCATGAGGCAGTAGACGCCACCCGCGATTAGGGTGAAGGTCACGCCGTGCAGCACGTCCAGATCGCCGAAGCTCTTACGGAGCCCCTCGATGCGAACGTCTTCCACCGACCCCACGTCACTCACCGCCCTTCGCGGTGCCGCCGCGTCCCAACGGTCCGCCCCACGGCCGCGCCGCGAGCTTCACCAGCTGCATGAACAGCTTCTCGAACGCGAGCGAGAGGATCATCACCACCACGGTCCAGGCAAAGAGGTCCGGCGTGTTCAAGAAGGTGCGCGCCGTGTTCATCTGCTTGCCGATCGACGGATCGGGCATGGCGAGCACCTCGGCCATGATGCCGCTCTTCCAGCTCATGCCCAGGCTGATCTTGCAGCTCGAAGCCAGAAACGGCATCACCGCGGGCCGGTACACGTACATGAACGTGTGCCATGGCGAGAGGCGGAACACCCGCGCCATCTCGAGCATCTGGTGATCCACGCTCTCAAAGCCCGAGAGCACGTTGGTGTAGATGAGCGGCAGCACGATGAAGAACGCCAGGAACATGGTGAGGTTCTGCGGCCCCACCCAGATGAGTAGCATGATGATGAAGCTCACGATGGGCAGCGTCCGCAGCAGCGAGATAATGGGGTCCACGAAGTCGCGCACGATGCGCATGCGGTACGCCACGAGCGCCAGCAGCACGCCCGCCGTGAAGCTCATGAGGAAGCCGACGGCGATGCGCGCCGTGGACGCCAGGCTGATCACCCAGAAGTTGGGCTTCACCACTTGGGCGGCCAGCGCCTCGAGCGTGCGGATGGGCCCGGCGAGCACCAGGCGGTTGCCGATGAGGCGGTCGGCGACCTCCCACACCGCGAACCAGAACAGGATGATGCCCGCCCGCTTGAGGAGGCCGAGGCACTTCTCGCGCCGCGCGACGGCAGCGGCGTCCTCGTCATCCGCGGCGCCCGTGGCCGCCACGGCAAGCGCACGCACACCCACAAGAAAGGCGTCGGCCTCCTCGTCACCCAGCACGCCGGAGGTGCGCATCACGCCGATAGCCCGTTCGTCCGCGGCCCCGAAGGTCCGCATCACCGCGAGGATTCTGTCCGGCGTGGCGCCCTTGCCCGCGGCGGTGCGCACCATGAACGCCATCTGGTCGTCGGGCAAGCCGTTCTGACGCACCATCTGGATCATCTGCGCGGCGCGTGCCTCGTCCACGCCCATCATGTCGTGGATCTGCGCCGGGGTGAGCACGCGCCCGGGAGCGCCCGCCGCCTCGGCCCAAGCCTCGCCGCGCGCGGCCTCGTCCGCCGCAGACGCCGGTATGCCCGCGTCCACGGCACCTGCCTTGCCGGCACCCCTCTCCTGGGCACTCACTGCAGATCCCCGCTCGCGCTGCCGTCGGTGGGCACGTCCTCGCCCGAGACGCTCGTGTTCGAATCGTCCAGATACCCCTGGGGCGGCAGGTAGTAGAAGCCGTCACCGGGAATCTTGCCGCCCACGCTATCGGGGTTGGCGTCGTAGAGGCACTTCACGAACCCGGAGAGCGCCGTGCGCATACGCTCGCCCGTGAGGTTCACCATCTCGATGTGCGGCATAGCCGCAAGCGATACCTGGTTGTTGAGGAAGGTCCCCAACTCCTCCTGCAGCTGCGAGGCGGCCTTCATGTTCTTGAGTGACCACTCCACGCTCTTGCCCGCCATCTGCAGGTACTCCACCACGGCCTGCTCGTGCTCCTCGGCGAACTTCTTATTCACGATGGTCGTGGTGGTAACAGCCATCGATCCCTCCTTCTTGAACGCCTTGTTCCACTCGTCCGTGATGGAGATGGGCACGTAGAGCTTGTCCACCATGGTCTCGGCGAGCGCCACGAAGGGCTGCGGCAGAATGGCGATGGCGTTCGGCTGATCTTGAATGAGGTTCAGGATCTCGAATGGTGTGCTCTTGAACACGATGTTGAAGTCGCCAGCATGCCCTGTCTTCTTGAGCAGCGCCTCGATGGTGTACTCCGGCGTGCCGCCCTGGCCGTAGGCGAGCACCTGCTTGCCCTTGAGGTCGTCGAGCGTCTTGATGGAGGGATCGGTGGTCATCACGTAGAGCACGCCCAGGTTGTCAATGGAAATGACTTGATAGTCGTTCTTGAGCTCGTCGTTGTTGAAAAGGATGGGGCCGATGTTGCTGGGCAGGGTGCAGATGTCGTAGTCCCCTTGGTTGAACTTAGCCGAGAGGCCCACGTAGTCCACGCCGTTCAGCTCGAAGGAGAAGTCGTTGAAGGTCTTGTTGTTCTTAGCCGCCAGCAGGAACTGCGAGAGTCCCATGGAGGGCGGGCCCATGATGAGGCCCACGCGCACCTTGGTGGCGTCGGCCGAGCCCTTGAGCTCGCGATCCTCGGTCTTAGACTTGAAGGTCACGCCCGCGGGCGACGAGTCGGCAGCAGCGGAACCGGAGCCGGTAGATGAGCCGCCCGAGCAGCCGGCGAGGCCTAGGCCAGTCAGAACCGTGAGGACAGAACCGCCAAGCGCCAGAAAGCTACGGCGCGAAAGATCGGTGGTGATATTCATGGATGCGTCTCCCAGTACGTTTGAAAAGGACGAACGGGACCAGCATCCCGTCCGCCCTGCCTGCATGCCTTGCGGCGACTAAGCCTCGGTCTTCTCGGCCGTGCGACTGCTCCGCTCTGCCTCGCGCTTGTGGCGGCGATAGGCGTTCACGCCGCACACGCAGCCACCGCCAACCAGCGCGCCGGCAAACACCACGCCGGCCGCAAAGGCAATCGGGTTGGTCTCGAGCGCCTTCTCGCCACTGCTCTTGCCCGCAAGTTTCTGCACGGGACTGTTCTTGCCGTCCTCGCCGGCAGCCGC
Source organism: Collinsella sp. AF29-7AC (assembly GCF_003475665.1). Taxonomy (NCBI): domain Bacteria; kingdom Bacillati; phylum Actinomycetota; class Coriobacteriia; order Coriobacteriales; family Coriobacteriaceae; genus Collinsella; species Collinsella sp. AF29-7AC. Next base: position 51,340 of record NZ_QRQX01000008.1, on the reverse strand, counting down.
CGCCTCGGCTTCGAGCGCCTCGAGGGCGGCCTGCTCGGCCTCCTTGGTCGTGACGCCCGTCACGTTGGAATCGGCGTTCTGCAGCTTGGAGAGCAGGCCGGCCGGGACCGAGCCGCCACCGGAGCTCGGCAGCCCCGAGAGGTTCAGCTCGAAGGTGGCGTCCCAGGTGTGCTGGCCGGTGATGCCCGAGATGGTCGAGGCGAGTGAGCCCATGGTGATGGTCACCGAGCAGCCCTTCTTGATGGTGGAGCCGGGGTTCTCAAGCACGCCGAGGTCGATGGTCACGCCGGTGAGCGCGTTGCCACCTGTGCTCGAGATGACGTTCAACCCGTTCACGCTCTGCACCGTCATGATGCGCGACTGGATCTTAATGGGCAGGTAGAGCACGGCGCGGCCGTTGGCGTCCACCTTGAGCGTGGCGTTGTTGGTGACCGGGTCCTTGGGCGGGAACACGCCGCTCGTGATGTGCGGCGAGAGCGGCAGGCCCGAGCTCGCACGGCTCACGTAGATGTTCGCCGTCACGGTGTAGGTACCCTCCTTAAGGTGCCCGGTCGCCGTGCCGCCACCGCCCGTGGAGCCCCCGTTGTTCGAGTTGCCCTGGTTGCCTTGATTGTTGTTCTGGTTACCACCGGCGTTGCCGGAGTTGTTATGATCCGACCCTCCCCCGTTGCCTCCGGGTTTCGTGGAACCGCCGTTACCGCCGGGAACCGTCGTGGTGTCAGAAACCTTCTTGGCGGAGCTATAGGCAACATCAAGCTGCAGGGCGACATCACCCGCCGGCTGAATATCCTGGTCTAGGGGCACTGCGTACATCTTAGAGCCCTTGAAGAAGTATGCCTTCGTCCCACTTGTCAAGTCGTCAGTCAGCTTAATCGTCAGCTGACTGATCCGCGTTTCGTACTTCCCGTATTTCCAGTTTGCTGGATCCTTGGGCGGCACGCGCGTGACCGAAATATCCTTGAGCTCGCTTGACGTACCAAGTTCCTGCAGCGTGAACACGGGATTCTTAACAGGTAGGACAAGCGTGCGCGTCCCATCTTTCGCCACCACGAGCGTCGCATTCATGGAAACAGGGGTCGTTGGAATAGCGTTCGACACCTCGGCTTGATCGTTGTAATCGATCACGGGTCCAAATGGGTTATTCGGATTCGTCGGATACACCGTGGTGCCCGGCAACAACGGGTTGTACTTGCCCGGCATGGAGAGGTTGGCGGTAATCCGGTAAGTGCCGGGGGTGAGTTCCTTGGAAGCTTCGGGCTTCTTGACCGTCAACACTCCCGGTACGCCCACAAACTCATAGTTCTTAGCAGTACCGCCCGTCGGGGTCACGGTATACGTACCAACCTGCGACGTATCACCGCCCGACATCGTCGGCAAGGTGAACGTTGTATCTGCCAGTTTCACCGAGATAATAGATTCGCCGTTCACAAACCCCGTAATATCCATAAGGCCGGTACTGAGCTCATCACCCACATTGAGCGTCGTGTTCTTGAAGGCTGCCGTAAGCGGGGCTTTAGCAATGGACCAGTCGATAATCACGGGGTTGTTCGTGCCATCCTTCCAGACGTAGCCGTCCTTGAGGGTAACGATAGCTTTGTAGCTTCCCGCGTTGGTTGACGAAGCCACGCCACCAACGGTATAGCCCTCGCCCGCGGTCACGCCGATCTGGGCCTTTCCGGTGTAGACGAGATCCTTCACCGCCGTCGGCTGGACAACCTGTTTGGGAGCGTCGTTGACCACGGCAATGTAGCCCCAGGGGGTATCGTCACTGGCAGGCTGCATCGTCCCTCCGTCAAGATCCAACGCGGAGTTGAACAGGTAGTTCGTTACGTTGTCAGTGCCGGTATTCTCCTTTGTCAGGCGAACGTACGCCTTGCCGTCCGCCACCGATGCCTTGAGCTTGATTGCTTTGGTGGCACCCGAGCCTTTGGTGCCCGTTATCAGGTAGAACTCGCTTCCCTGGGAGGCGGGCACCGTCATGGCAAACACAATGTGCTCATCAGAGAAAGTGAATTTGCCCGCGGGATCGAAGAGATTAGCATCGGGAACAAACTCGGGCATCGTTAGCCCTGCACTATACAGACCCTTCACCTGTGGCGAGGAAAACGAAGACTCACTCGACACCAGAGATTGCACCTGATCGGTATATCCCCTGTCGTTCAATATCTTTGTGTTCAACTTGAAATATCCTGAGTACCACTTCATAATCTCAACGCTCTCTTCGGGCGTACCCAGATCCGTAAAAGGACCATCAAGCGTTCCATCGGTCTCGTACGAGATGCCGATACCTGAGACCGCGTCCAGGCTATCCCAAGTCCAGGCCCACTCACCCGTATTTGCCTCGTCCTTGGGAGTCGCAATCACAAAGGAACCCAGACCGGAAACCGGGGCGCTCAGGGTGCCGTCGGCGGCAACGGAGCCAACTTCCTCCAATTTGTTTCCGGCGAAACGGAACACCTTGGATCCGGCAGGCTGCTTGGACAGCTTCAACGTCAAGGCCATAGCGTCATCTGGTACGATGGCGGCCCCCTGTGCCATCAAATCGATGGTATAGAGCGCATAATCGGGAACCGTCTTATACTTCTGACCGAGAGAGACCTTCAGTGCTTCATATGCGTGACCGCTGGTAACCGACGCGACGGAAAGGGTCGCCTCGGACAGCTCATTTATCGCCGACGAGCTCGCATCGGCCTTTACATCGAGCTTCACGCCAGTCGCTTGATCGCTGAACGTTTTCGCAAAATCACCCGAGACTTCCTTCTTGGCGTTCGCGAGGTCAAGGTCCAAATCGAGATCCTTGTTGAGGTATTTATTGAGCGTAGTTGCGTACTCGGTATTTCCGGTCAAATGGTAGGTGCCGCTCAGATTGTCCAATTGGAAGGTGATGTGTTCGATGCGCGTTGTAATGCCTGCATCGGCAACCCCCTTGTTGTAGGCGTCATCGTTGTCCTTCTTCTCGATTGGCTTCTTGGTTACATTCGTAATCTTCGCCCCATCGCTCGTACCAAGCTTCTGAAAGGTGAAAACCGGGTTGGGCAGGGTGACGACAACGGTTACCGTGCCGTCCGCAGCAACGACAAGCGTGGCATTACGAGTCTTTACGGGAACATTGGGGATACCGCTGGCACCGTTAATGCCTTCCGGATTAAGAGGATTTGTGGCATAGGCTCGCAGATTCATGCCGGGAATGGGGTCACGCATGGAGATGTTCGCCAGAACGCTATACGTTCCCGGCGCGAGCTTGTCCACGGACGAGTAGATGCGCGAGGACTCGGGGTCAGCCTCATCAGACGCGGCAAGGAGGGAGGCGGCTGCAGACTCCTCCTCAGCAGACTGGGAATCCTGCATTTTCTCCGCATCGCTCGAAGCACCCTGCTTCTCCTGCTCCCCCTTCGCCGCCGAGGGAACGTCTTCTGCCGCAGCAGCTTTCTCATCGGTCTCTTGCTTGTCCGTCTGAACTTGCTGCGTCGCATCGGCATCCGGATGATTCTCCGACAAATCAGTATCGGTATTATCGGTGGTACCCGCAGCCTCGGAATCCGTGACCGTGACGCCTTGGTCGGAATTTGCCCGCTCAGAGGCAACCTGGGCCTCCTGGGCCTCCTGGGCCACCTCGGCAAACGCCGTCATCGGCAGCTGGGAGCCCACCATCGAGAGGGCGGCAACGAGTATCACCGCCTGCCTCAAACCATAGCGGAGCAATCGCGTAGCCCTGTTATCCATTTCCTCTCCCTTACTCCAAAAGACCCCGGCTCTAACGAAGCTGAGCCGAGGCCTTTAGCTTTGCGCCCCAAAATTCGTGCAAAAGCTCTTACTGTGCCGCACTCAAATCTGCGACAAGATGCAGGTTCCAAGCTTTATCGCCCCTGTACAGCGGGAACGTCGCAAACTCCTTCGACGGGGAAAACGTTGCGACCGAGGTACCCGCTGCAAAGTTCGTCACATCAAAGGTGATGGTTGCGATCCGGTTCGCATAAGGTGTGGTCCATGGGAACGGGGCCTTCCATGCCGTTTCAGTTGTACCGACCACCGAGACAACACCATCCGTCGAGGTATCAGCGATAGATAAAATGCCAAACGTATCGTTAACGATGGGGACCGTCAGCAGTTTTTTCCCGTCTTTTATTACAAGTGTTGCATTGTTATACACGGGACTCGTAGGCTTATTGCGCGGAGGGTTGCCGCTGTTAGTGACATAGGCGTTCTTTCCGATAGGCGTGTCTGCCTTATCAACGTACACGTTCGCAGTGACCGTGTACGTGCCATCTGTGCTCGCATCGGCAAACGCGCTCGTGGGCTCCGTCGCCAGGCCACAACCTGCCGCCGCTGCGACCAGCGCAGCAGCACCCGTCACTTTCAGAAAATCTCGACGCGAATAATCCTTCTTCATAGTGCTCCCCCTTCATCGGGAACTGCGGTAAAGCTTGGAGTTGAACGCTGCATGCTTCTGTTCATCTCTTGGCGTACATTGTTTCATAAGAGAAACTTAAAAAAGGTTGCCAGGGTTACCTTTGGCTAACTTTTTTGAGATTTTTCGGAATGCTTTCTAGAGGTCTCCGCGGCTCGTCAGCTTAAGGCGCCGACCCTCGCCCTCGATCACGCCCTCCTCGATCATGCGGCGGAGCTCGCGCAGCAGCGCCTTATCGTTCACCGCGAGGTACTCCGCCAAGGCCTTGCGGCTATAGGGAATAATCACGTAACCGTCCTTGTCCTCCGGCAGGCGCCGCAGGTACAGCGCGATGCGTTTGCGAAGGCGCGGTTCGGAGAGCAGCGCGAGCTTAGCCGTGAGCGTCTTGACCTTCTTGGACATCTCGCCCATCACGTTGGCGTACAGCCGCAGTAGTGCACCGTCACCGTTGCCCTTGACCCCCTCGGCGGGAAGAAAGAGGATGACGGAGCCCTGAAGGGCGATCGCCTCAACGGGCGCCGTCCCCACCGCCATGGGGACCGCCTCGGCAAAGGAATCCCCCACCTCGAAGCGCGAGATAATCTGACGCGAGCCGTCCTTGCCCAGCATACGCGCCTCGATGCGACCCTTGAGCACCACGGGCACGGCCTTGAGCTTATCGCCGCTGCGGAAGACCGCCTCACCCTTGGAGAAGGAGCGCGTGTACGCGCCGAGGGCGCGCAGCAGGCCGGGCAGCTCGGCGGGATCTATGCCCGCAAAGACCGGGGACTTCTTGAGAACAGCCAGCGTTGCCTCATCGACATCCATGGTACTCGATGGCTCCTTTTCAGCCGCCCTCCCTACACGCGGAAAGGCAGCTGGATGGAACGGCGGCATAGCACCCAGCTGCAATGGCTAATTGTTACACAAGGCTAACTTCGTGCAGGTTGCCATGGCTACTTTTTGGAATTATTCCGTGAGTGAGGGGCGGCGAGGCTTTTAGCGCAGCGGTCAATCCGTCGAAGATCGGGGCGCACTCGGGGCATGCAGCGACAATGCATCCGACGTCGAAAACGGCGCGCAAAACAAAGGCGGCGGGCCGCTTGACGCGACTCGCCGCCTCTCGCTGCGCAGCGATTATCCTCGCCCGCGCCGATTACTTGTCCTCAGGGACCTCGTAGGTGGCCGCCGGCGTGTTGTCGCACACGACGGTAAAGCCGCCGTCCTTGTCGGCATCGACCGTCACCTGATTGCCCTCGCGCACCGTGCCGTCGATGATGGCGGCGGCGATGGCGTCCACGACCTCGCGCTGGACCAGGCGCTTGAGCGGACGGGCACCGAACACGGGGTCCAGGCCGCCCACGGCGAGCATCTGCTTGGCCGCCGGGGTGATGGCAAGCGTCATGCGCTCCTTGGCCAGGCGTGCGCGAACGTCGGCAAGCTGGATGTCGACAATCTTCTCGATCTGCGCCATGCCAAGCGGATGGAACACCACGATATCGTCGATACGGTTGAGGAACTCGGGGCGGAAGGTCTGAGCCATGGCGGCGTCGACCTGATGGCGCATCTCCTCCTCGTCCTTACCGGACAGATCGGCGATGGCCTTGGAGCCCACGTTAGACGTCATGATGATAATCGTGTTCTTGAAGGACACCTGGCGACCCTGGCCATCGGTCAGGCGGCCGTCGTCGAGCACCTGCAGCAGCACGTTAAAGACATCCGGATGGGCCTTCTCCATCTCGTCGAGCAAGATTACGGAGTACGGACGACGGCGCACGGCCTCGGTGAGCTGGCCGCCCTCGTCGTAGCCCACGTATCCCGGGGGCGCACCGATCAGACGCTGGACGCTGAACTTCTCCATGTACTCGGACATGTCGATACGCACGAGCGCGCGCTCGTCATCGAACAGGCACTCGGCAAGCGCCTTGGCGAGCTCGGTCTTGCCTACGCCGGTGGGGCCCAGGAAGAAGAAGCTGCCGATGGGCTTGTCCGGATCGGAGAGGCCCGCACGGCTGCGGCGCACAGCTGCGGCGACAGCAGAGACGGCCTCGTCCTGGCCGATGACGCGCTTATGCAGCTCGCCCTCCAAGCCCTTCAGCTTGTCGAGCTCGCCCTGCATCATCTTGGACACGGGCACGCCGGTCCAGGCGCTCACGACCTCGGCGATCTCATCGGAGGTCACCTGTTCGTTGAGGCCCTCGCCATCCTGCTGCTTTTGCGCCTCGAGTGCAGCCTCGGACTCCTGAATCTGCTGCTGCAGACCCGGGATCACGGAATAGCGCAGCTCGGACGCGCGGCCCAGATCGCCGTTGCGCGTCGCGCGCTCCTCTTCGCTCTTGGCCTCGTCGAGCTGCCCCTTGAGCTCCTGCACGTGGTCGATGGCGTTCTTTTGGTTGAGCCAGCCAGCCTTTTGCACGTTGAGCTTTTCCTGCACCTCGGCAATCTCTTGGCGCAGGACCTCCAGACGCTCCTTGGAGGCGTCGTCGGTCTCCTTCATAAGCGCCTGCTCCTCGATCTGCAGCTGGGTGAGCTGACGCGTGGTGGCGTCGATTTCGACCGGCATGCTGTCGAGTTCCATGCGCAGGCGGCTTGCCGCCTCATCGACCAGGTCGATGGCCTTGTCGGGCAGGAAGCGGTCGGCGATGTAGCGATCGGAGAGGTCGGCAGCTGCCACGAGCGCGCTATCGGTGATGTGCACGCCGTGGAAGATCTCGTACTTCTCCTTGAGGCCACGCAGAATCGAGATGGTGTCCTCGACGGTGGGCTCGCTGACCATTACGGTCTGGAAACGACGGGCGAGCGCCGCGTCCTTCTCGATGTACTTGCGGTATTCGTCAAGCGTAGTCGCGCCGATCGCATGCAAGTCGCCACGGGCAAGCGCCGGCTTCAGGATGTTGCCGGCGTCCATGGAGCCCTCGGTGGCACCCGCGCCCACGATGGTATGGAGCTCATCGATGAACAGGATGACCTTGCCCTCGGACTTCTGTACCTCCTTGAGCACAGCCTTCAAGCGATCCTCGAACTCTCCGCGATACTTGGCGCCGGCGACCAGCGCGCTCATGTCGAGCTCGATGAGGTCGCGGTCGCGCAGGGTGCTCGGCACGTCGCCGGCCACGATACGCTGGGCGATGCCCTCGACGATGGCCGTCTTGCCCACGCCCGGCTCACCGATGAGCACGGGGTTGTTCTTGGTGCGGCGGGACAGGACCTGAATAGTACGGCGAATCTCGTCGGTACGGCCGATGACCGGGTCGAGCTTGCCGGCGCGGGCGAGGTCGCAGATGTTGCGACCGTACTGCTCCAGCGCCTCAAACTGCGTCTTGTCCTCGGCAGACGTCACGCGGTCATCGCCGCGCAGCTCCTCGTAGACCTGTTCGATACGCTCCTTGGTAACGCCGGCGTCGCGCAGAACGCGGCCCGCCTCACCCTTGTCCTCGGCAAGTGCCATCAGCAGATGCTCGGTCACCACAAAGCTGTCGCCCATCTTGGTGGCCTTTTTCTCGGCCTTCTCGATCACGCGAACGAGCTCGTTGGACAGGCCCATCTGCTGACCCTCGCCCGACACCTTGGGCGCATGGTCGATGGCATCTTGTGTGGAGCGTGCAAGCTGGGCCGGGTCGGCGCCGATGCGCTCGATGATCACGGAGATATTGCGCTCGCCGGCACCGAGCAGGGCAGACAGCAGGTGAATCGGCTCCACCGCGCCGGCCTGCGCGTCGGCGGCCGTGCTCATGGCAGTCTGTAACGCCTCGCGCGACGTCATTGCTAGCTTATCGATTCTCATGGAATCACCTCTCTTGGGGCGGCCGCCCTACGGGGCGGCTTCACGTTGTTCGAGAAGTATTGTTGCCAGCTTTGCGCGATCTTATACACAAATCTAAGTCTCTATATATAAGATTTTCTGAGTGATTGAAAGATAGGACTTGAGAGTGTCGGTCCGGCGCGACCGTGGAACCCAACTGTCTCAATCTGTAACATCTGGCAGCCCTTTTCGGTCCCAGGTGTTACAGATTGAGATGGAGCGCGGAGCCCCGCCCAAAAATCTCAATCTGTAACACCAAGCCCGCTTTTAACAGCCCAGCTGTTACAGATCGAGACAAACGGAACCACCACAAAGGGGACGCAGTTCATTTGTGTTGGTCCACATCAACATCGAGCTCGCTCCTAATATCCGTTATTCCTGCTCGTATTGAGGTTAAAATGAACTGTGATTAAAGCATATTCATTTCTCTCGTTCTTGATAGCTCTTCGTCTCAAGGAGCAGATATGAAGTCGTCTTATTCTACTGCTCGCAACGTCATTGCCATTCTCGCCATACCCATCGTGATGCTCTTTCTTATCGTCGTCACACCCTTTTCCCTGGGTATCGCCTCGCCCTTCGATTTGTGCGGGATGGTCGACGCCGGCTCGCGTGCCACCTCGCTCTCCTTTATCTGCCGCGGTGTGCTCTACGAAGATGCAATTCCCACCGGGCTTTGGCGGTCAAAGCTGCCGCTGCTCGGTCAGGTCGACGGACGTTCTCCCTACTTCAACCTTGAACCTCAAGCGATGAACTATCTGATCGATGACCAACCCCTTGCCTCCATCACCCTCGCTTACGACTATGCTCCAAACACCGATGAGCGTCACATGAACCAAGTCCTCGACAAACTGCTTGAACAGTGCGGGCTCACCGATGAGGTCGGCCGAACCGTCGACAGCGACCAGAAATTAAAGCGAACAGAACTCCGCCGCATTGGAAAAATCAGAGAGCGAGGCAGAGCTGCCTACTGGCAGGCCTGGGCGATACGCGACAAAAGCGAATTTGGGCACAGCACCTATACGGTCACCGTCTTCACTAAAGATGGAATCAAGGACAATGTTGACGATTTCGCATCGTCCAAACTCGGCATCCCCAAAACGACCAAATCCGCCAGCCCGGACGAAATCCTGTAGAGGTTTTCATCGAAATGTTGCTCAACCCGAACGGCGACATCGAGCTCGCTCCCCACCACCACAAAGGTGCCCGTCCCCTTTGTGGTGGTTTTCGGCGATCATTTCCGCCCTACGATGCAAGAAGCCGCCGCAGGAACCATCCCTGCGGCGGCTTCTTTGGGTTGGCAGGGACCAATCGCCGGCGTTGAAGGCCGTTTTTAGTCTCTGACGTTGGCTTTTGGCCCCTTCAAGCTATCCGACAAATATCAATATCTTGATAGGATTTCATTCGAGCTCTTAAGCAGATATTCGCGCAGCAATGGAATCGAGAACCTCACCATGCCGCGTGAGGGTGCATCGATAACCTGTGCCTTGATAAGTTGCCGTCGTGTCGCTGTCAGGCTCGCAGGGGGCAAGGAGAGCCCCGCTGCGATCTCTTTGGTCGGCACATTCCCCTCATGCTTGGCCATGGCAATGAGGTACTCAATCGCGCGAAGCGGCAAATCGGCAAGGGCAACGTCGAGCACGGAGCCCTCAAACTCCCCATACGCATCTTCAATGCCCTTCTGGGCATCCTCAAGTGAAATCGACGCATCGCGGTCGGCATGCCTGCGCGCATTCGCGAATACGCGATAGCCCACGAGTTGCACGAGATACGCATATCCCCTCGTAGCACAAGCCGTCATTTCAAGCGCCTTGCCATCCAAGTGCAAACCGGCACCTTCCACGGTTGAAGCCATCGAATCCGAAACATCCGACAGCGGAATCGAGGCGAGCTCCTCAGCCTTAGCTCGTTGTAGAAATGTAAGGGCACGGCCGTTGATGAGGTCCATTACGCCCATGGTCAAGCCAGCAAATACAAACGCGATATTCTTGCGTTCGCGGATAAGGTGCTGCACGGCCGCTGCAACGAGCCGCACGTCATCAGCATCCGCATCCTGTATTTCATCGACCGTCACCAGCAGACCGGCACCATGTTGCGTTTCCTGCGACGCCACGCGCGTCAAGACGCCCCGCAACGTCTCAGGCCCGGTCGAGGACTTAGATACGCCCGCTTTCACCACACCAAGACTTGCTTCTAAATGAAGCTCGGTATTGTCCGAGGTGCGTGCGAGCTCATGTTGGATGGCGTCGACGATACTGCCCGCCGCAGTCACGTCAACCACGCGCCAACCATACGACTTCGCAATATCGCCGAGCTCTGTCAACAGCGCCGTCTTGCCCGACCCGCGCGGGCCGGTAATGCGCATGAGCCTTCCGGGGGCGCCCACGCCTTCTTCGATGCCGTCCCTAAAATCATCAATAACCCGCTCGCGTCCGATAAGGACCGGAGGTTCAGCGCCAGCGGTCGGCTTAAACGGGTTGATTATCGTGCGCTTCAATGTACCCACCTTCCTACTGTCGTCGTTATCGTGATTATAGTATCAATAGTGCAAATAGTGAAAGTAGTGAGAATAGGTCAACTATTTAATCATGCGGCCGTTTCCCGCCGCTAACAACTAAAGGTGCCAACAGTCCGCGTTAGACTCTAACAGGAAAACATTTGGCCCCTCAAAAACCACCGCAAGGGGCCTTTGTGGTGGTTTTCGCTCCAACACACCCCGCTGTCTCAACCTGTAACATCCAGCGGCCCTTTTCGGTCCCAGGTGTTACAGATTTAGATGAAGCGATCGACGGCAACCGTTTGTCTAAATCTGTAACAACTACTCGGCAAATTGGGGTCCAGATGTTACAGATCGAGATTAACCGCGAAGCCTCATCCGAAAATCTCAATCTGTAACACCAGGCCCACTTTTAGCGGCCAAGACGTTACAGATCGAGACAAACGAAACCGCCACAAAGGTGCCTGTTCCCTTTGTGGTGGTCCAGAGAAGAATCAGCCCCGATTAAAAGAGGCGGCATCAAGCCCGGCCTACGTTTGGCGACCCCAAATCGAAGCCCAATGGGGCCTTTCAGCCCCCTCATTCCGGGCGGTCGCTTTCTTTTGAATATTGTCGTAAGCTGGTATCACTTATCTTAATGAATGCATACTGTTTGCGAGGTACCCGCCGTGAAACGCTCCACCTATATCGGCCTGCTCGTCTTAGCGTTTGCGATTACCGCAGTCGGCGTAGGAATTATCTATCTCGCATTTCTCCCCGCCTCTGCAACGCAGGCAGCGATTGAGACCGTAAGCTATCCCATCGAAATCCTCACCGATATCGTCAAACCCGATTCGATCACCGTCGATTTTGACGGTACGCCCGCAGCGCTTGGGGTCAGCAACTATCCCCGTATCGAACTTGGGGCCAAGCGCTATACCAAAGATGAGCAGCTTATCGGTAAGGCAGCCAAGTTGCTCAAAGGCAAGACGTTTAAGCGGTGGTACGGCGCCGTAATATATCGAGCCAAGAACAGCCAAATGAATGGCGGGTATCATTCGACCCTTGAACTCGATGCGGCAAACGGGAGCAGACTGTGCAACGTCTCATACGACCCCGGCTGCGTGGACAACGAAGGGCCGGGAGTCTATATCTCGGATGGCAACGTGATCTACGTCATGGAAGGCGACCAGACGGCAGTCGTCGATTTTATGGATCGGTGTACCGAGGATGCCTACGAACAAACCTGCGAGCCCGATCCACAGACAGCGCGCGACAGTGGCTCAGCACGCACTTGGCTATTTGACGATGAAATAACCTGGACCCCATCGAAATAAGAACCCGCCGGACAGGCACCTTTGTGGTGGTTTCGGCTCCGATGTTCCACTGTCTCGATTTGTAACATCTAGCAGCCCCTTTGGGCCCTAAGTGTTACAGATTGAGATGAAATGATCGGCTGCGGACGTTTGTCTTGATCTGTAACAACTACTCGGCAAATTGGGGTCCAGATGTTACAGATCGAGATGGAACGCGGAGCCCCGTCCGAAATTCTCAATCTGTAACACCAAGCCCGCTTTTATCAGACCAGCTGTTACAGATCGAGACAAACGAAACCGCCACAAAGGGGACAGGCACCTTTGTGGTGGTCCAAAAAGAAGCCGCCCCAATAAAAAGAGGCGGCATCAAGTAAGTCTATTTATTAGCGTCCCTCAAGACCCAACGAGAACGCAGAAATGTAGCCCGGGGCTTACCCTTTCCCGAACGCGACCCTCGCGAAGCGCGTGAGCGGGCGGGAAAGGGTAAGACCCGGGCGGACAATTAAGTGCGTTACTCGGCAGCGGCCTTAAACTTGTTGTAGTTGATCAGGCAGCCGGCCTTGACGATGGCACGCTCCTCGGCCGTCATATCGGCAATATAGAGCTCAATCTGCTCGACCGCACCGTCGGCGCGCACCACGTAGGCGGCGATGTCCTTCAGATCGCCATCGAGCGCGGCACGGATACCCGGCACGAAAACGTAATCGCCCACCTCAAAGTTGGGCTCCACCTCCATCTGGAAGGGCACCATGCCCCAGTTCATCACGTTGGAGCGATAACGCTTGGTGGCGTACTCGTGGACGATGTTGGCCAGGCCGCCGATCACGCGCTGGCAGCTCGCAGCCTGCTCGCGGGCAGAACCGTCGCCCGGCTTCTTGGCATAGAGCATGGAGCCGTACTCGGTCGCCTTGGCATCGGCCGCGACACCCGCACCAGCCAGCGCCTCGAACACACCGGCAAGCTCGGCATCGAGCGCCGCCAGGTCGCCCGCGGCCTCTCCGGCCACGCGGCGCTTCTCCACGGCGTCGACCTCCTTGGAGCGGCCCACGTAGGCCGGATCGCGACGGCTCAGCGTAAACTCGGCCAGGCCCAGCGGGTTGGAGCGGAAGGAACTCGTCTCGCCCGAAGGAATGAGCTCGTCGGTCGTGGTGACCGGGTCCATAATCTTGGAGCACACCTTGAGCAGGATGTCGTCGCCGAGGGGCTCCATCGCGGGCCACGGCTTGATGTTGGGGCCTTCGACCAGCTCGTCGGCAGGCTCCGCCTTGCCAAAGCCCCAGTACACGCGCTTTTTGTACGGCACGTCGTCAAAGGTGTACTCGCAGGCCTCGTCCCAAGTCTCCTCGGGCAGGTCGGTCGCCGGCGTCAGGACGCCGCCGTTGGCAGCCGTCGCCGCGATGGAGCGGGCGTCCATCAGGGCCACGGCGCTCAGCTGGCCATTACCCGGCTTGGAACCCTCGCGGTTGGGGAAGTTGCGCGTGGTGTGGCGGATCGAAAGGCCGTTGTTGGCGGGCGTGTCGCCAGCGCCAAAGCACGGGCCGCAGAACGCCGTGCGCACGATCGCGCCGGCCTCCATAAGGTCGTAGATATAGCCGCGGCGTGTAAGTTCGAGCGCCACGGGCTGGCTCGTGGGATAGACCGACAGCGAGAACTCGCCGCAGCCGGTGTTGGCGCCCTTGAGCACGCGGGCAGCCTGGACCACGGAGTCGTAGTTGCCGCCCGAGCAGCCGGCGATAACGCCCTGCTGCACGTGCAGTTTGCCGTCGACGATCTTGTCGAGCAGGCTAAAGTGCGTCTTACCCTCGCCGATCTTGGCGGCCTCGAGCTCCACCTCGTGAAGGATGTCCTCGAGGTTCTCATTGAGCTCGTCGATCTCAAAGCCGTTGGAAGGATGGAACGGCAGCGCGATCATGGGCTTGATGCTCGACAAGTCGACCTCGACGCAGCCGTCGTAGTAGGCGACATCGGCGGGCTTGAGCTCGCGGTAGTCGTCGCCGCGGCCGTGCATGGTCAGGAATGCATGCGTGTCCTCGTCAGTGGCCCAGATGCTCGACAGGCAGGTGGTCTCGGTGGTCATGACGTCGACGCCGTTGCGGTAATCGGTCGTCATGCTCGCGATGCCGGGGCCCACAAACTCCATGACCTTGTTCTTGACGTAACCCTTGGCAAAGACAGCGCGGATGATGGCGAGCGCAACGTCGTGCGGGCCGACGCCGGGGCGCGGGGCGCCCGTGAGGTAGATGGCGACAACGCCGGGATAGGCGACGTCGTAGGTGTCGCGCAGCAGTTGCTTTGCCAGCTCGCCGCCGCCCTCGCCCACGGCCATAGTGCCCAGAGCGCCGTAGCGGGTGTGCGAGTCGGAACCCAAGATCATCTTGCCGCAACCGGCAAAGTTCTCGCGCATAAAGGAGTGGATGACGGCGATGTGCGGCGGGACGAAGATGCCGCCGTACTTCTTGGCCGCAGAGAGGCCAAAGACGTGGTCGTCCTCGTTGATGGTGCCGCCCACGGCGCACAGCGAATTATGGCAGTTGGTGAGCACGTAGGGCAGCGGGAACTGCTCCATGCCCGAGGCGCGCGCCGTCTGGATGATGCCGACAAAGGTGATGTCGTGGCTCGCCATGGCGTCGAAGCGAATCTTGAGCGCCTCGGGGTCGCCGGACGTATTGTGTGCCTGAAGGATCGAATACGCGATGGTGCCGCGCTTGACATCCTCGGGCGTCTGCGTAATGCCGCGCTCAGCGGCCTCGGCTGCAGGCACAACCTCGCTGCCGCCGCGCAGGTAGATGCCGTCCTCGTACAGCTTAACCATACTGTCTCCCACTCTGCCCGAAAGGCTCGGGCGCATAGCATACATTCGTTCAATATCGTGCCATAGAACGGTTGCGAGCGGGTTACGAATCTGCGCGTTCACTTTATCTCAGTAAAGTAAAGGACGAGCCCGGTGTGGGGCCGGCAGATTTGGCGCAAGAGTGTCCCTTTCGACTAGTCATTTAAGAACGTCCCCAATGACTACCCTACCGCATCCGGAGCAAGGCAACGCCGCAGGCAGAGGACGGACAGCGAGCGCCGTCCAGAGCGAACAAGTTGGCATGAAAAAGGCAAGGCATAGACCTTCTGGTCATGCCTTGCCTTTTGAATGACAAATTGTCGCTCTGGACGTCGCGCAGCGTCGGCCGGTCCGCCGGTCGGCAGAACGGCGGAACCTAGAGATCCCCGCCGGCGCCCAGTAGCTTGCGCATGACTTGCTCGGGGTTAACCGAGCCATCGCGCGGGGCCAGGGCGGTGATCTTCTTCTGCATCTTGTACTCGTGCAGCTCATCCTCGAGCTGGCGCACGCGAGCGCGGAGCTTCTCGTTCTCGCGCTCGCGCTCCTCGGCACGCTCCTTCATATCGAGAATGCGCACCACGCCGGCAAGGTTGATACCCTCGTCAGTCAGCTGGTTGATGAGCTCCAGACGCTCGATATCGGCACGCGAATACAGGCGTGTGTTACCGCCCGAGCGCTGGGGGTTCACCAGACCCTTAGACTCGTAGACGCGCAGAGTCTGCGGATGCATGCCGGTCAGCTCGGCCGCCACGCTGATCATGTACAGCGGTTTGTTCCTATTGTCCTCGGCCATGCTACCTGACCCCTTTCCGTCTCGTTATCGTCCATCATAAGCCCGCGGGCGCGGGCGCGCGCCGCGACCGCCCTAGTACGTCGCCTTGTAACGGTTGACCTTCTCGCGATAGTCGCGCGTGTCGGCCTCGCGCAGCTTGGTCATGGCATCGCGCTCGTCATCGGATAGGTTCGTGGGGACCTGCACCTTGATCTCGACGAGCAGCGCGCCCGTACGGCCACGGTGCTTAACGTCGGGCGCTCCCATCTCCTTAAAGCGGAACTTCTTACCCGTCTGAGTACCCGCGGGCACTTTCAAACGGACCGTCGCACCGCCGGGTGTGGGCACGTCCACCGTGCAGCCGAGCGCCGCCTCGTAGACCGAGACCGGTACCTCCATGGTCACGTCGGCGCCTTTGCGCTTGAACAGCGGGTGCTCCTCCACATGCGTGGTCACGACCAGGTCGCCGCGCTCGCCACCCGCAACGCCATACTCGCCGCGACGCTTGTAGCGTAGCTTGCCGCCATCGACCGCGCCCGCGGGCACCGAGACCGTGATGGTCTGCTGCTCGCCTGTCGAGGGAATGCGATAGGTGACCTTGTGCGTCACGCCGCGAAACGCGTCCTCGGCCGTCACATCGACGGTCAGCGATAGGTCACCGCCCTTGCGAGCGCGGCTGCGACCCGCGCCGGCACCGGCAGCGCCCGCAGCCCCGGCAAAGCCCGAGCCCCAATCGCTACCCCAGGCGCCATTGCCGCTGAAGATGCTGTCGAAGATATCGCCCCAGCCGCTGGCGCCCGCGCCGGCACCGTAGCCGCCGCCATACGCGCCGCCCGCGCCCGGCATGCCGCCGAACATGAGCATCTGGTCGTACTCTTTGCGCTTCTTCTCGTCCGAAAGCGTCTCGTAGGCCTCGCTGATCTCCTTAAACTTGGCCTCGTCGCCGCCGGCATCGGGGTGATATTTTTGCGCGAGCTTGCGAAACGCGCTCTTGATCTCTTTGTCGGAGGCGCTCTTGGATACGCCCAGGATGTCATAGAAGGTTTTGCCTGCAGCCATCGTAGCTCCTCTCCTGTTACGTCCGCCGCCCATGCAGACGACGGCTCATGCTTTCATATGGCACTAGGCCAGAAAGGGCCCCGGGTGTTGCCCCGGGGCCCTTCTCAATTACTCCTCGGTGCTCTCGGCCGTATCGGCCGAAGCATCCTCGGGCGCCGCTTCGGGCTCCGGTGCGGGGCGCTTCTCGCCACCGTAGGTCACCGTCACCATCGCGGAACGCAGGATGCGATCCGCCATGCGGTAGCCCTTCTGGTACACGTCGTTGACGGTCTCGTCGTACTGCGATGCGTCCTCGACGCGACCCACAGCCTGGTGCTCGAGCGGATCGAACGCCTCGCCCTTGGGGTCGATGGGCTCAACGCCCTCGTGCGCAAACACATCGAGCAGCTTGGCATGCACCGCGTCGACGCCATCGACGAACTGCTTAAAGTCGTCGGCAAGCTCTTGGCTGCGGGCATGGTCGATCGCGCGCTCGATATCGTCGATTACCGGCAACAGCGCGGTGACAAGCTTCTCAGTCGCGCGGTCGCGCTCGGCGATGCGCTCGTTGGCGGTGCGGCGACGGAAGTTCTCCCAGTCGGCCTGCAAACGGGCGGTGCGCTCGGTGGCGTCCTTCGCCTTGTCCTCGGCAGCCTTCTGAGCCTCTGCCGCAGCATCGAGCTCGCTGCGCACGTCGGTAAGCTCCTTTTGGGCCTGCTCGAACTTGAGCTTAAAGTCGTTGTCGGCGGCTTCCTCACCGGCGCGGATAGCGGCTTCCACCATCTCGTCCTCGGTCATCGTCGCCTCCTTGTTGGAATCCTCTACCTGGTTCTCGGCAGCCTCGGCGGCCGGGGCCTCGTTGGCCTCGGTATCGTCGACGGCCTCTACGGGAATCTTCACGTCCTTCTCCTCAGAGTCAACGGGGGCGGCGCCAGTGGCGGCCGCCTCCGTGCGAGCTTTACGGGCGGACATGATTACTTGTCCTCGTCGTCCACAACCTCGTAGTCGGCGTCGACAACGTCATCGTCGGCAGGCTGGGCGCCGGCGGCACCGTCGGTCTGCTGCTGAGCGTCGGCGTAGACAACCTGGGCCAGCTCGTAGGCCACGGACTGCAGGGACTCGCCAGCGGCCTTGATGGCCTCGACGTCAGAGCCCTCGAGCGCCTTCTTGGCGTCGGCGATAGCGGTCTCGGCCTTGGACTTCACATCGGCGGAAACCTTGTCGCCCAGCTCGTTGAGGGTCTGCTCGGTGGAGTAGCACAGGCTATCGGTCTGGTTGCGGACCTCGACCTCTTCCTTCTGCTTCTTGTCCTCCTCGGCATGAGCCTCGGCGTCCTTGACCATACGATCGACTTCGTCGTCGGACAGAGCGGTGGAGCCGGAAATGGTGATCTGCTGCTCCTTGCCGGTGCCCTTGTCCTTAGCGGAGACCTTGACGATGCCGTTGGCGTCGATGTCGAAGGTGACCTCGATCTGCGGCACACCGCGGCGGGCAGCCGGGATACCGGTCAGCTGGAACTTACCGAGCGACTTGTTGTCGCGGGCAAGCTCGCGCTCGCCCTGGAGCACGTTGATCTCGACGCTGGTCTGGTTGTCGGCAGCGGTGGAGTAGACCTCGGTCTTGGAGGTCGGGATCGTGGTGTTGCGGTCGATCATCTTGGTCATGATGCCGCCCATAGTCTCGACGCCCAGCGACAGCGGGGTAACATCGAGCAGCAGGATGCCCTCGACGTCGCCGGTGAGCACGCCGCCCTGGACGGCAGCGCCGTCGGCAACGACCTCGTCGGGGTTCACGGACATGTTGGGCTGCTTGCCGGTCATGGTCTTGACGAGCTCCTGGACGGCGGGCATACGGGTGGAGCCGCCGACGAGGATGACCTCGGTCAGATCGGAGAGCTTGAGCTTAGCGTCGCGCAGGGCGTTGGTGACAGGCTGCTTGCAGCGCTCGAGCAGGTCGCGGGTGATCTTCTCGAACTCGGCGCGGGTCAGCGTGTAGTTGAGGTGCAGCGGGCCGGACTGGTTCATGGTAATGAACGGCAGGTTGATGGTGGTCTGCTGGGCGGCGGAGAGCTCCTTCTTGGCGTTCTCGGCGGCCTCCTTCAGACGCTGCAGGGCCATGGGGTCCTGACGCAGGTCGACACCGTTCTCCTGCTGGAACTTATCGGCCATCCAATCGATGACGCGCTGATCCCAGTCGTCGCCGCCCAGGTGGTTGTCGCCCGAGGTGGACAGAACCTCAAACACGCCGTCGGCGAGGTCGAGGATGGAGACGTCGAAGGTGCCGCCGCCCAGGTCGAAGACCAGGATGCGCTGGTCGGTGCCCTGCTTGTCCAGGCCATAGGCAAGAGCAGCAGCAGTCGGCTCGTTGACGATACGCTTGACGTTGAGGCCGGCGATCTTACCGGCGTCCTTGGTGGCCTGACGCTGGGCGTCGTTGAAGTAGGCCGGGACGGTGATGACGGCGTCGGTGACGGTCTCGCCCAGATACTTCTCGGCGTCGGCCTTCATCTTTGCGAGCGTCATGGCGCTCACCTGCTCGGCGGTGTAATCCTTGCCCTCGATGTCGACGACGGCACGGCCGCCCTGGCCCTCCTTGACCTCATACGGCACGGTCTTGATCTCGGAGGTGCACTCGGAGTACTTGCGGCCCATGAAGCGCTTGATGGAGAACACGGTGTTCTTGGGGTTGGTGACAGCCTGGTTCTTAGCGGCCTTACCCACAACGCGGTCGCCGTCGGCACGGAAGCCCACGACGGACGGGGTGGTGCGGTCGCCCTCGGCGTTCACGATAATGGTCGGAGAACCGCCCTCGAGAACGGCCATGGCGGAGTTAGTAGTACCAAGGTCGATACCAAGAATCTTACTCATTAGAAATTCCCTCTCTCTTTTGCGTTCGCGTCGCCTCGACGGTCTGTCGCGCGGCGCTTCGGCTTGTCTTTCAGGATGTAGTGTATCCCCTTATGGGCTGGAATATACAAAATCTAAGTCAATTCATATAAGATTTCTTATTGCTGAGAGTTTAGGTTCTTAAATGCGCAGGTAGATGCGCTGATTGAATTCTCGGCAAATCTATTGAGATCTATGTAGAGATGGCTGAGATTTGGGCCCGAAGGTGCCTAGGGCTGCCTTGCGGAAAGGGTATCCCGGTCTGAGCGCGAATTCTGGGACACAGTTTCCGCCAGGCGGTCCAACCGGAAGCTGCGACCCGTTTTTCGGCCAAATAACGGGATGCCCTTTCCGCAGGCGCGCTTAATAGCGCAATATTTCAAGTCACCTTTAGCTAACATTTACGCAGCTCAACGGCCCCACCTGCGTGTTTTTTAGTAAACCTTGGCATACTCGGCGAACGGTATGAAGATGCCGGCCAGAGGGTATTGCAAACGGTCGCTCCCGTGGTATGTTTTTGCCCGAATCAAACCGGCGCGCATCGTCTGTAGCGTCGGTCAACAGAGAGGAAACTACCATGGCTCATCCCGTAATTGATGCCGACGAGTGCATCGCTTGTGGCGTTTGCGTCGACTCCTGCCCCGCTGGCGTTCTGGAGCTCCAGGACGTCGCCACCGTCGCTGACGAGGACTCCTGCGTCGCCTGTGGCGCTTGCCAGGACGCTTGCCCCGCTGGCGCGATCACCGAGATCGTCGAGGAGTAACAACTCCCGCACTTGCACACTCAAAAGTACACCGTGCACAAAAAGGAGGCCTCCGCATCGCCGCGGAGGCCTCCTTTTGTTTGTACAGGCAGCTAATTTGGCACCGCCGTTGGTTGAACTCGCGCCAGCGAAAACGCCCCATTTGAGGCAAGGTGGCCTGAAAGAGGAGGGAAGCGTACTTTGGTACGCGACCGACGATTGAAGGCCAGATTGCCCAAATGAGGCGTTTGCAGCGTCGGCTACGATAGGTCGTCTTCGTAGGGCATGAGGTCTGCCAAGTAGCCTTTCTCCTTGAGCATGGCCTCGATCTCGTCGAGGGTTTGCTCGTCCTCTGCCGCAATGCGATGGAAGTGATAGCCGCTCGTCACCGTTAGCAGTGGAAAGCTCTTGCCGCTCTCGATATCGTGCAGATAGCGCTCAACATCGCGACGGTTGCGGATGTCCAGGTCGGCCGTGATCTTACCGTACACGCGGTGATTGACGATCACGTTGAGCACGGCGCCGCCGGCGTCGACGATACTCGTGAGCTCATCGCCTGCCTGCTCCACGCTGTGGCGAACCTTGACCAAGCGCGTGGGCACGGCGGGGCTGCTGGGGGCCTCCTGCAGCACATAGCCACGGTTGGTTGCCACGACATCGTGCCCATCGGCACGCAACAGGGCAATATCCTGAACCACGACCTGGCGGCTCACGCCAACCTCGCGGGCAAGTGCGCTGCCCGAAACGGGCTCCCTGGCTCCCTCGAGCACGCCCATGATGGCACGACGGCGCTCGCGGGCGTTCATTATTTACCGTCCAGCAGACGCAGGTGCTTGAGCGAGAGGTCGAGAATCGGCGCAGAGTGCGTCAATGCCCCCGAGCTAATAAAGTCAACGCCCAGGTCGGCGAGCGCGCGGACATTGTTGGCGTCCACGTTGCCCGAGCACTCGGTCTTGGCGCGGCCGGCGATAAGCTCAATCGCGGCAGCCATGTCATCGTGGGTCATGTTGTCGAACATGATGATGTCGGCACCGGCCTCCACGGCCTCGCGTACCATGTCCAGGTTCTCGCACTCAATCTCAACCGTCGTGGTAAACGATGCGTGAGCGCGCGCCATCTCGATCGCGCGCGTCACGCCACCGGCGGCATCGATGTGGTTGTCCTTGAGCATGACGGCCGTCGACAGGTTGTAGCGGTGGTTGCTGCCGCCGCCAATCTCAACCGCCGCCTTCTCAAACACGCGCATGCCCGGCGTGGTCTTGCGCGTGTCGACGAGCACGGTCTTGGTTCCCTCGAGCGCCGCGGCCATGCTGTGCGTGTAGGTAGCGATGCCGCTCATGCGCTGCAGGTAGTTGAGCGCCACGCGCTCACCCGAAAGCAGCACGCGCGCATCGCCGCGCACCTGACCCACATGGTCGCCGGCGTGCACCTCCTCGCCATCGGCAACGTCGAGCAGCACCGAGCTCTGCGAATCCAGCAGCTCAAAGGTACGGGCAAACACATCCAAGCCGGCGATGATGCCGTCGGCCTTGGCGATAAGCTCCACCGTGGCGGGACGCGCCGTGGGGCACACGCTCGCCGTGCTCACGTCCTCAAACGTAATGTCCTCGCGCAGAGCCTGCAAAATCAGATCATCGACGACGAGCTTCATGGTAATGGGATTCATGGTCTACTCCTCTGCGGCCTGCGTGCCGGCGGCACGGGCCAAATCATCGATTGCAAGGGTATCGGAACTCAGGGCGCGATGGCGTCCATCGAGCGCGGGCTCGCCCGCCTGCTCCACGGCCAGCGACTCGCCGGTGCGCATGTACCACGCGGCGCGACGACCCCAGACCAGCGCCTCGAGCAGACTATTTGATGCAAGGCGATTCTTGCCGTGAACGCCGTTGCAAGCCGTCTCGCCCGCGGCGTAGAGCTCGGGCATCGAAGTGCGGCCGTCCTTATCGACCCATACGCCGCCCATAAAGTAGTGCTGCGTGGGCGTAACGGGGATGGGCTCGTCCAAGATGTCGCGGCCGTCCTCAAGGCAGCGCGCGCGAATGTTGGCAAAGTGCCCGGTCACTACATCGCGCTCGACGGGGGCAAAGCTCAGCCACTCGTGCTCGGTGCCGTCCTGCTTCATCTGCTCGCGGATGGCGGCAGCGACAACGTCGCGCGGCTGCAACTCGTCGGTAAAACGCTCGCCGGCGGCATTGAGCAGAATCGCGCCCTCACCGCGGCAGCTCTCGCTGATCAGGAACGTACGGCCTGGCTGCGGCGAGAACAGGCCCGTGGGATGGATCTGCACGTAGTCCAGGTGCTCCATCTTAATGCCGTGCTCCTGCGCGATGTAGCAGGCGTCGCCCGTGAGCTGCGGGTAGTTGGTCGAATGGTCGTATACGCCACCGATGCCGCCCGTCGCCCACAGCGTATGGCGGGCATGGATCTTAAACGGCTTACCGACATGCACGCCCTCAGCGGCATTTGCCAGCTCGTCGGCGGGGCGAGCTGAATCGTCCTCGTCCACGGCAACAGCGACGACACCAGTGCACACCGTGGCCCCATCGCGCTCGGCCGTCAGGATGTCGGTCATGGCAACGTGTTCGAGAATCTGCACGTTGTCCAGCTTGCGGACGGCCTGAAGCAGCTTGGTCGTAATCTCCTTACCCGTAATGTCGGCATGGAAGGCAATGCGCGGACGGCTGTGCGCGCCCTCGCGGGTAAAGTCGAGGCCGCCATCGGCCTTGCGCTCAAAATCCACGCCCATCGCTAGCAGGTCGTTGATGACCGAGCGGCTCGAGCGAATCATGATGTCGACGCTCTCGCGGCGGTTCTCGTAATGGCCGGCGTGCATGGTGTCCTCAAAGAAGGCATCGTAGTCCGAGCCCTCGGGCAGCACGCAGATGCCGCCCTGCGCGAGCATCGAATCGCACTCGTCGACCGCGCCCTTGGAGAGCATGATCACGCGCGTGCTCGTCGGCAGGTTGAGCGCCGCGTACAGGCCCGCTACGCCGCAGCCGGCAATGACGACGTCGCACTCCATGTCGGGGTATTGCTTGGTTTCCACAGGAATCCTCTCCCTTGTGACGTGACTGGGGAACCGCCCCTCATGTCACATTGTTCTAGCGCGCCGCGTACTCGAGCATGCGGTCGAGCGTGAGCTTGGCCTGGTCGGCAGCCTCGTCCGACACGCCAATCTGCACCTCGCCCTCGCCCGTCTCTAGGCAGCGTACGAGCTTTTCGAGCGTGATGAGATCCATGTTGACGCAGGTGGGCTGCACCGCAGGGAAGTAGAACTTCTTGCCGGTGCCCTGGCAGCGGCGCTCAAGTTCGTAGAGCACGCCGCGGACCGTCACGATGATGAACTCGCTCGCGTCCGACTCCTCGGCATACTTGATGATGCCGGCAGTAGACCCGATGTAGTCGGCCTCAGCCAGGACGTCGGCCTTGCACTCGGGGTGCGCTAGCACGAGCGCGTCGGGGTGCGCCTCCTGCGCGTCGACGATCTGCTCGACGGTGATGATGTGATGACGCGGGCAGTAGCCGTTGTTGAGAATGACGTGCTTTTGGGGCACCTGCTCGGCCACAAAGCGGCCCAGGTTTTGATCGGGGATGAACAGGACATGCTGCTGCGGCAGCTCGGACACGATCTTGACGGCGTTGGAGCTGGTGACGCACACATCACTCCAGCTCTTGATCTCGACCGTCGAGTTGACGTAGCAGACCACGGCAAGGTCGTCGCCGTACTCGGCGCGCGCCGCGTCGACCGTCTCGCGCTTGACCATGTGCGCCATGGGGCAGTCCGCACCCGGCTCGGGCAGCAGCACGGTCTTGGTGGAGTTGAGCAGCTTGGCGCTCTCACCCATAAACTCCACGCCGCACAGCACGATAGTCTGCTGCGGCAGGCTTTTGGCAAGCTTTGCCAGGTAAAAGCTGTCGCCGACGTAATCGGCAACGGCCTGGACCTCGGGCGCCACATAGTAGTGCGCCAGGATCACCGTGTCACGTTGGGTTTTTAGTTGCTGAATGGCCTCGACGAGCTCTGCGGGCACCAGTGCCGCGCGCTCCGTTGCCGTCGTTGCCGATGCTAGGCCGGCCGCGATATCGCGTGCAAGCTCCGACGCATCCATGTTCGCGCTCTGTGCCATCAAGGCCCCTCTCTTTTGGCGAATCTTGGGGCTTTAGTATGACACCTAGGTTTACAGCTGACAAGACAGCTGTAAACCTAGGTGTAAAGTTGAAATAAAGATTCAATCTTGGGGCGGGTCCATTTTCGAACTGGCAAGCTGAGGATAGTCGAAAATGGACCCGCCCCAAGATTCGAGCGGCCCGCATTGTCCTGGACCAAGGGGCAGTGGTCAAAAAAGGCCAAATATGAGTACTGTCACCAAATTAGTAGCAGCGATTTTCCGGTCCAGATCAGCAAAATCGCCTTGTTTGGAGCCCGATCGTGACTCTGACGGACGAAAATCGATGCGCTTTTGGCCGCTGGCACCGATTTTGGAGGCCATTTGGCTGCCACTAAACTGGTAACAGTACTCATATTTGGCCTTTTTTGACCACCGGGCTTCCGGCAGACCCCAAAAGCGGGCCCGAATCGCTCGATCCGGGCCCGCTGGGGGTAGCGCGCACAATCGAGGTGTAAGAAGCAAGAGAGGGCCATCGCCTAGAATCGTCAGCGCCTAGATATTCGACGAGAGGAAAGACGATGGCCCGCAGCGACATGCTATCCCAGCCGGACCGGGGGCTCGGCCTCGACCGGCCCCAGACCGAGGCATTTCACCGACGAGTTCAAGAGGAAGATAGTCGATCTCCACAACGCCGGAAAGCCCAGGCGCGAGGCCATGGACGAGTGCGGCCTCGGCAAGAGCACCGTGGAGAGGCGGGTCAAGCCGATAAACGCGACCGGCTCGCCGCGCGCCGCCGACAACCGCACGCCCGAGTAGAACCGGATCCTGGAGCCCGAGCGCGAGAACCGCAGGCTCCGGATGGAGGTCGACGTCTTAAGACGAGCGGCGCCGGTATACGCTCGGAAGTGAGGGCCATGGCGGCCAACGGGGGCCGCTGCCCCATGTCGGCGCAGCGCGGGCATCGAGGTATTCCGCACGGACCGCGGCAGCGAGTTCGACAACGCCGAGATCGACCTGATGCTCGAGGCCTTCGGCATAGAGAGGTCGCTGTCGGCCAAGGGCCGCCCCCACGGCAACGCCGTCGACGAGTCGACCGACGGGATACTGAAGGCCGAGCTCGTCCACCGCGAGACGTTCGGCACGACGCGCGAGCTCCGGGCCAAGCTCTCGGACTACGTGCACTGGTACAACAACTTCAGGATCCACTCGACGCTGGGCTACATGTCGCCGGTCGAGTTCAGAAAGGCGGGGCTGTCCCTACCGGAATCGTCCAAATAGGTGTTGCCAATCCAGCGCATCGAGGCGGGCCCTGCCGGCGAGAAGACGGCTGCGTGGACGACCGCCCAAGCCGCCGCCCACGAATTCGTGGGCGAAGTCGGGCTCGACTTCTCGCGCGCCCATGCATCGACGCGCGCGGCGCAGCTCTGCGCCTTCGACCGCATCGTGGCCGCCTGCGCCGCGCAGCCGCGCGCGGGCCGCGTCGTGTCCATCCATGCCGTGCACGCCGCCACAGAAGCGCTCGACATCCTCGAGCGCCACGGCCTCCCCGCGCACGCGACCTGCATCTTCCACTGGTTTTCGGGCAGCGGCGAGGACTTGAACCGCCTGCGCGCGCTCGGGTGCCTCGTCTCGGTCAACGCGTGCATGCTCGCGACCAGGCGCGGGCGCGCCTACGCGCGCCAACTGCCGGAAGACGCACTGCTCTTGGAGACAGATGCGCCCGCATGGCTCGATGCCCCCTGCTCCGCCGCAGAGCTGGAAGCCTCGCTCGCCCACACGCTCTCCCTGCTCGCCGAGATCCGCGGCACCTCTACGCAAACGCTCGCCCCCGCTCTTGCGGAGACGAGCGTGCGTCTCTTGCGATTGTAATCAGCAGATGCGCGGGGCGGCGCATCGCGCAACTCGATTAACCGCCCCGCCGCAGTCCGGACGGTTAGACCACATTGAACGTGAAGCGCGTGCCCGCACGCAGGCCGTCGAGCAGCATGAGCTCCGCGCCATCGATATACCCCACCACATTCGTCCGCCCGCTGTTTTCCATGGCCGCGAGCGCAATCTGAACCTCGCCGGCATACTGGCCGTAACCGTCGTTGTCCACGAGCACATCGCCCCGCCGGATATCGACCGTGTTGAAGGGAGCGACCTCCCCTTTCACCATCCGGCTCTCGACGGTGCGCACGAGATAGCCGTTTTGCTCGGGACGACACGACAGGCCGAGGCGCAGGCGCCGCTCAAGCTCCTTCGGCAAACCGGGAGCGCGATGCAAGGTGAACGCCATCGGGGCTGCGACGCCCGCAGCGATTGCCGCAAGCTCGCGCTCGCTCGCAAAGCAGTTGCCCACGATGATGTCATCCACGCAGCCGAGTTGCACGAGGTGACGGGCCTGCACGGCGGCGGGCAGATCGCGATGCATCTCAAGCGTAGGCAAACCGTCGCATGCCGGCCACGGGCCGAAGGCCTCCGGCTCCTGCGATGACACGAATGCCTGGAGTGGAAGCCCGCGCTCCTTCCACCGACGCGAGCAGGTCAGAAAATACTCGAGCGTCAGACCCGTGTAGCGATGCGGATAGTAGTTATGGCAGCCTACGATGCGCGCCGGCTCCCCACCGCTTGCGAGCAGCGCCCCGATGTGGTCGCACGCGTTTGCCGAGGCGTTGAGGCACACCCCGATGCCCGCCTCGTTGCGCGTGAGAAACGCCTCCTCCATCTCGGAGAGACCGAGATCGAGACGCATGACATCGCAGCCTATCTCCTGGAGAAATCCCAGATCGAGCTTGCCGCGCAAAACGCTCGCATTCACGCCGAATCGCGCAAGCACCGAAGGGTTCACGTCGCAGAACACCTCGAAGCCGAGCGCATGCGCCTCGTCGGTCAAAGCCCGGTAACGTGCCGTGACTTCATCGCGTTCATCGCGGACGCCGAGCAGCGCCACGAACAGCACGCGATAGCCGTGACGGGCGGCGAGGCGCAGGTATTCTCGGCACGCCTCGGCAGAGGCGAATTCCGGGTAGAGGGAAATGCCCAACCGCACCTCACGCATGGGAGACCTCCCCGCCGAGATCCTCGCCGTTCGTCTCGATCACGCGCTGGTACCAATAGAACGAGTCCTTGCGGCTGCGCTCGAAGGTGCCCGTTCCGTCATCGTGGCGATCGACGTAGATGAAACCGTAGCGCTTCGCGAACTCGCCGGTCGAGGCGCTCACCAAGTCGATGGGGCCCCACGAGGTGTAACCCATGAGGTCGACGCCGTCGTCCACCGCCTCGGCCATCTGCTCGATGTGCTGGCGTAAATACTCGATGCGGTACGGGTCGTGGATGGAACCGTCCTCCTCGACCGTATCGTAGGCACCCAAGCCGTTCTCCACGAGCATGACGGGCTTCTGATAGCGATCCCAGATGGCATTCAGCGACCAGCGCAGGCCCACCGGATCGACCTGCCAACCCCAGTCGCTCGTCTTGAGGTAGGGATTCTTTGCGCCGAAGGCGAAGTTGCCGCCCGTCGTCTCGAACTTCTCGGGATGCGCGGAGAGGCAGACCGACATGTAGTAGCTGAACGTGACGAAGTCGACCGTGCCGCGCGCGAGCGTCTCGGCGTCGTCCGGCTCCATCGCGACCTCGATGCCCTTCTCGGCAAAGTGGCGCCTCATGTAGCTGGGATAGTATCCTCGCACCTGAACATCGGAGCAGAACCAATTGGCCACGCGCATGCGCTGCTGCACGAGCACCGCGTCATCGGGATCGCAGGTATAGGGGTACATGAGCGCAAACGAGGACATGCAGCCGATGCGGTACTCGGGATAGCGCTCGTGGGCCAGAGCCGTCACGCGCGCGGCAGCGACGAGCATATGGTGCAGCGCTTGGAAGCGCTCGGCGGGGTTATCGGGCAGGCCGTTGATGGGCCCCTCGTACCCACGGACGGTGCTCAAGTTGAGCACGGCCCCGCCGCGACCGATGCCCGTATTCATCTCGTTCAGCGTGAGCCAGTAGCGCACCTTGCCCCGATAGCGCTCGAACACGCAGGCGCAAAAGCGCTCGAAGCACGCGATGAGCTCATGGCCGGCCCAGCCGTTGTACTTGCTCGCCAGCGCATAGGGCATCTCATAATGGCTGAGCGTCACGATGGGCTCGATGCCGTGCTCGCGGCAGCAGTCGAACACGCGGTCATAGAACGCCAGACCGAGCTCGTTGGGCTCCGCCTCCTCCCCCGTAGGGAAGACGCGCGTCCACGCAATCGAGAGCCGCAACGCCTTGAAGCCCATCTCCGCGAGCATCGCGATGTCCTCGCGATAGCGATGGTAGAAATCGCACGCCTCGTGGCTCGGATAGAACGTGTCCGGCTCAAGGGTCGGCGTGATGCGCTTGTCGACCTTATGCGAACCGGCCGTGCACACGTCAGGCACCGAGACGCCCTTGCCGTCCACATCCCATGCGCCCTCGATCTGATTGGCCGAGATGGCGCCGCCCCACAAGAATCCATCGGGAAATCTACCCATGGAACACCTCCAAATACAACGAGGGGCGAGACTCGAAGAGCCGCGCCCCAATCACAAGTCACCCGCAGAGAGCGGGGCACATGCGCACATGCGCCAAGATGGTCCCTACGCTTCGGAAGCGGCCTTCTCGGCAGCCTCCTTCTCGCACAGCTGATGGTCATACACCTTCACGAACGGCAGGTAGACCAAGAAGGCGATGACGAAGGCCATAGGGGCAATGAAGAGGTTCTGCCACGCAAGGGAGGGCATGAAGCTCTGCATGATGATCGGCAGCTGCGTCATGATGAGCAGGTGGCCGGGCTGGAAGAAATCGAGCGAGTAGCCGATATAGGCAAAGAACATGATGATCATGGGGTTCAGGATAAACGGGATGGCCATGATGGGGTTATAGATGATGGGGGTACCGAACGCCATGGGCTCGGAGATGTTGAACACCGCAGGAACGATACCGGCCTTGCCCACAGCGCGAAGCTGCTCGGACTTGGAACGCATGCAAAGCACGGCGAGCGGCAGCACGTTGCCGCTACCACCGCAGCAAGACATGACGCCATACAGGGCGATCGGAGCGAACATGGCAGCCTGGCCGGAGGCGACGAGCTCGGCGTTCTGGGTGTAGAACTGGATCATGGGGGCCATGATGACCGGAGAGAGCACCATCGCGCCGTGGATGCCGAGACTCCAGAGCAGCTGGCACACAAACGCGAGTACGAACATGCCGGGCACCGACATGAGGGGCGTCAGCGGGATGGACAGGATACCGGCGATGGCGCCCGGGAGCACGACGCCGATGGTCATCTGGGCAAGTGTGTTGAGACCATGCCAGAGCAGGATGCAGGTGACGAGCGGCACGAGGGTCGCGAAAGCGTCCGAAAGGAACTGCGGAACCGCGTCGGGCATCTTGAGGCTCACGTGATGCTTCTGGCAGAAATCGATGATCTTGACCGAAACCAGCGGGATGATGAGCGCGGTGAAGAGACCGGTGCCGCCAAGGTAGGTGGTGGCGAGCACGCTCATGGTCGAGCCGTCCTGCAGGGTGACACTCTGAACGGGAGCACACACGAGCAGGAAGAGAATCATGGTGACGATGCCGTTCGCCAGCGCGCCCTCCATCTCCAAGTTCTTGGAGTAGATGTAGCCCACGGCGAAGGCCACGACGACGCCCAGGATGCCCATGGTCATGTTATAGGGCGTGGTGAGCCACATATAGGCGGCGTCGGTCGTCTCGAGCACGCCTACGATATCCAGCAGCGTGGCGACGACGGTGAAGATGGCGCCGGCGAGGATGACCGCCATGGCCGCCATCATGCCACCGCTGATGGCGGACAGGGCCTTGTTGGCCTGGAGCCTGCCGCCCCATCCTGCAGCTTCATCATCACTGGGGATTGATACAGGTTGTCAAGTTTGGACATTGGTGTTCCGTTTCTCTTCGATCGAGACGGGTATCTAGCCCTGGACGAGAGACTCGACGAGCTTCATGATATTGGCGCAGTTGCCCGTGCCGTAATCGGTCGGCGGAATGACGGCAACCGGCATGCCGGACTCGGCGGCGATGTTGTCCTTCTGATAGGAAATCTGCGGACCCATGAGGATGCAGTCATACTCATGGCAGACCGTCTTGTACGTGTTGACGCTCTGGGCGGCGATGCTGAAATTGATCCCCTGCTCAGCGGCATACTTCTCAAGCTTCTTCATGAGAATGCTCGTGGACATCCCCATGGCGCAAACCAGCAATACCTTCATTGTTTTGATTCTCCTTGCATAACGGTCGTATCAACAAAGACGGCGGCCTTGAGCGCGCCATCCCGCCCGCATTACTCGGCGCGCGTCGCGTCGAGCTCGCGATACACATTCACGATCTCCTCGACCAGCTCCTGCGCGAGCATCGAGGTCATGAGATGGTCCTGGGCGTGCACGAGCATCACGTCGACGACGGTATGGTCGCCCGAAGCCTCCTTGGAAAGAAGCTGGGTCTGCACGTGATGGGCCTCGAGCGCGGCCTCCTTGCTCTGCTCGAGCAGGGCCTTCGCCGCCTCGAAATCATACTCCTTGGCCTTCTTCAGCGCCTCGAAGGCGAGGCTGCGCGCCTGACCCGCCGAAGCGATGATGCCGAAGGAGATCATCTCGGTGCTCTGTTCCTCCTCTGCCATGGTTTTCACCTCCCTCTCGGTTTGCAAATATCTCAATGGAAAACGTATGGGCTATCGTGCGGAGCACGACTCGATGGGATCGACCAACTCGATGAGCGTCTGCCAAGAGCGCTCGGAAAGCAGGCGGTCGATGGACGCCTCGCTCAAAACCAGCTCAGACATCGCCGAGAAGAAACCCTCGGAGACGTCGGTCGCATCGCGGGCGATTGAGACGAGGAACACCGCCTGCACCTCGCGACCTCCCCAGATGATAGGTTCGTCGGTGAGGGCGAGGGCCACGAAGCTCTGCGTGCTCGCCGCTTCGAGCGGGTGCGGCATGGCGACCCGGTTGCCGAATGCCGTCGGAGCCGCCTGCTCGCGGCGATACACCAAATCGAGGAAATCGGGCGAAAGGTCGTAGACGCGCGAGGCCTTGCCGACCAGCAGCTCGATTGCCTCCTCGGGCGTCGAGCACGACGCATGCGGCAGAAAAAGCTCCTCGCAGAACAGCGGGCGGGCATCCGACCGCCGCGAATCGGAAAACAGGATTTCACGCACGTCGCTCACCTCTGCCGCGTCCAGAAAATAGCCCACTTGGCGTACCGGGACCGGCACCTCCTCGGCAAGCGGAACCGTCGTGAACACATAGTCGATGCGCGAGAAGTCGACGAAGCGCACGTGGGCGGCATCGCATGTCTCGATATGCTCGACGTACGAACCGAACTCCTGACGATAGCGGTGCTCCAGCAGCCGGGCGCTGCCCGCGCCCGAGGCACAGACCACCAGAATGCGTTTCTTGGGGGCATCGGTCTTTTGGCGCTCGAGCGCCAAGGCGAAGGAGAGAGCGATGTAGCCAATCTCTTCCTCGGAAAGCTCAGCTTCATAATGCGCCGCCAACGAGGAGCCCGCCTCGACGGCCATGGAATAGGCAAGCGGAAAACGCGACTTGATGTCCCCCAAGATGGGATTATCGAGATGCAGATGGTGATGCAAGCGCACCTCGAGCGGCACGAGATGGCGCGCGAGATTCATGCGCAGCTCCAAATCGTGCCTCAAGTCGAATCGGAACGTGCGCCACACCGCGTCGAGCATGCCCGTCACGGCATCCCACACCTCATCCGAGATGACAAGCCCCGCCTCCTGATCATCCCCGGCATCGAAATCCCCGAGCAGGCGCTTGCCCGCCAGATGGATGGCGATATAGGCGACCTCCTCGTCGGGCAAAACGACGCCGGTGCGTGCGCCGATGGCATCGGAGATGCGCCGGGCAATCGGGAAACTCGGGGACTTCCGAATCTCGGTGAGCTGCTCGCCCTCCATGGGCACATAGCAACCTTCGCGTATCCGCAACAAAGCGATGACGATATGCGTGATGAGGTTGCGGTAGGCGACCGAGTTGATGGCGAAGCGTTCCTCGGTCGTCACGTCGTCGACGCAATCGGAAACCACGTCGAACAGCGCACGATACGCCTCGGCGTCGACCGAGAGGCGCGCCGCGCCCTTCAGCTCATCCGAGCCCTCCATGGCGAGGCTCGCGAGGCACAGACGCTTGGCCATCTCGGATCCGATGACCTTGATGCCATGATGGCTGTGCCTGTCGATGGCGAGGCCAAACTGCGCCAAGCGCTCCTCGACCTGTTTCAAATCGTTCGATATGCTCGTCCGTGATACATAAAGGACGCTCGCCAGTGTGTCGATGGCGATGTAATCACTGCGCGAGAGCAAATCGTTGAGGAGATAGGAGACGCGGGCCTCGGCCGTCTGGGGCAACGACGCACGCCGCTGCTTGCGCGCTTGCTCGAATATCGCATCAAGCGCCTGCTCGTCGGCGACGGAAACGGTATAGCCCCGCCCGCGCGCAAGGTCGATAGACGCGACGCCCTCAAGGCTGCGATTGACCGCCTGCACATGGTTGCGCACGGTACGAACGCTCACGCCGAACGCCTCGGCAAGCTCAGCGGGCTTGATGCCCTCGTGCTCCATGATGTGGAGCGCAAATCGCGCCAGCTGCACGTCCATCGGCTTTGACCTCCTCTCGCCTAGCTATGATACCAACGGCGATGGGACGGGTTCCATACCCGGCTTTTCCCTTCCGAGAAGGAAAGCGTTTGCCGAAAACGAGCGCGCGGCGTGCGTGTGGCGCTCGCCGCGCTCTTTGAGACCCGCCAAGACTCGTGCACGCCGGGATTCATCAGTGCGGCGTAATCGACCTCGCGCCCATTCTTCCAATCCCGATAGATGCGCAGGGCCTCGTCCGGCGTCACCACGCGCCCGATGCGGCCCAACCAGTCGACGAGGGAGCGCTGGAACGACTGGAACGAGGCGCCCACGGTCGCCAACAGCTCCTCGTCGCTCACCTCGATGCCGAATTCCTCGAAGAACTCGCGCTGCTCGATCTGGTAATACGCCTCGGTATCGACGATGACGCCGTCCATATCGAAGATGACGGCTTTGAAGGGAAGGCTCCTTGGACCATGATGATGGTTCTCCTGAATCCACTCGTGCGCCGCAACGGCGAAGGGCGCCCTTCGCGACGCTACATCGAAAAGGTGTATCGCGACCCGATGATATATTGCTGCCCCACGTACAGCGGCTTGTTGAATTGATCGCGATACCTGCCCCTCAGATTGAAGAGGGGCTCGGCGAGAGGGACCTCGAGCAGTTTCGCGAGCTCGTCATTTGCCAGTTGGATACCAAGCGACTGCTCGCTGCCGCGAAACGCGCGACGATCCGTCCGCTCGCGAATGAGCTTGAACAGCGAAGCGTCGCCCAGCGGCTCAGTCTCGAGGAACTCGAGACCCGCTCGAGGGAAAAGATTGTACTCGACCATGATGGGGCTGCCGTCGGCCGTGCGGATGCGGTCGATGGCAATCAACTCCTCGACCTCATCGCCAAAGAACTCGCGTTCCCCCTCGGGAACCGAAACGACTTCACGACGCAGCAGCTGGGCTCCGGGAACAAACCCGTTCTTGCGGCAGGAAACCGAAAAACCGTTGAGTTTTTGGCCTTCGCCCTCTGCGCCTCCTACCTTATGTTTCTTGCCGTCTACCTTCGCGAATACGAGGCAAAGGAAATCGCCGATCGCGAGCGCTGGATGCTCGCGACCCGCGACAGCGCGGCCATCAAAGAGCTCGAAGCCTGGCGCCAGTCCGGACGCGAGCTCTCGGTTCTCCGTCACGACATGCGCCACTACCTGCGCGGTCTAGCGGCCCTGATCGAAGAGGGTCACACCGATGAGGCGCTCGAGCGCATCGACGCGCTCCGCGAGATCAACGACCGCACCGCCGTGCGCCGCTACTGCGCCAACGAAACGGTCAACATTGCGCTCTCGTCGCTTTCCGCGGACATCAACGCGCACGGCATCACCGCCGACCTGCGCGCCGTGATGTAGAGCTGCCGCCAGCCTCGCTACAGCGGTGCAGCCGCCGGGGTCAGCTGCTTAATGTAGGCCCACATGCGCTGCTTGGCGGCCTTGTCGGTGAGCGCCGCCTCAAAACCGTCGAGCGCCAGCACGCGGCGCCCCTGCACATGGGCGACCAGGCCGGGCTTGAGCATGGCGGTGTCAAAGTCATCAATTGCCACAAGCATATCGGCATAGGTCTCGCGCATGACATCGGCCGCACTGTTGTCCAGCAGCAGTACCGCCTCGGGGTCCAAGGTCTCCAGCGCCTCGCGGAACAGGTCGCACGTCAGGGCCTCGCCCGCCGCGACCGCTCCGTCGCCCGCGCCGGCGACGCTTGCCAGCACGCAAAAATCCTCGGGGGCATATCCGATGGCACCGAGCGCCTTGCGCAACGCGGCGCCATCCGCGCCGGCAGCCAGCTCACCGCCCGCACGCTCGGCATCATCCAAATCACCTTTGACCAGCACAATCGGAGAGCACGCGTTGCCCGCGATACGCACGCCGCGGCCTGCGAGCGATGCGAGCTCCTGCTCGGTCGCCTGGGCGATGGCTTCTTTTTTCTGGCTTTGTGACGTGGGCATGCGCTCTCCAATCGTTTGCGTGCCCACCATTATATAAAAGAGCCGCCTGCGAGTGGTTGCATTGCGGGCCGTTGGGTATAAGCACGGTCGTACTGAGTTTTACGCGGCCGAGCCGCGTCGCACTATGGAGGTCACTATGGCTGACATTAAGCAGATTACCCCCGAGAACTTCGATTCCGTCGTTAACGGCAGCCTTCCCGTGCTGGTCGATTTTTGGGCACCGTGGTGCGGTCCCTGCCGCTCGCTCTCGCCCATCGTAGACGAGCTTGCCGACGAGCTGGCCGGCAAGCTTGCCGTCGCCAAATGCAACGTCGACGACAACCAGGACCTGGCCATGAAGTTTGGCGTCATGAGCATCCCCACGCTGATCGTCTTTAAGAACGGCGAGGAGGTCGACCGCTCGGTCGGCGCCTTACCCAAGGCAAGACTTCAGGCACTGCTGAAGAAACATCTGTAATACGCTTGTTACTTGCCTGCCGTCCATGAGCGGTTTCGCACCGCTCACTGGAGTGCCAAACGCAAGGCATGCAACCACGGATAGTATGGTAGACACAAACAGCCCCCAGTGAACGGGTGCGGGTCAGACGGACTCGCGCCCGTTTTCTTATGCGACGGCGCCCAGGGCGGGCGTAGTAAAATTTGAACCACCATATCGCCCCGCACAAAAGGAGATTCCCATGCATGACGTCGGAATGAACATGAGCCAGCTTGCCATGAGCGTCAAGCAGGTCGACGACACCATTGAGCTCGCTCACGAGTGGAGCCATCAGCTGCTGCATGCGACCGAGAACTTTGACATGGAGCGCATTGGCGCCAAGCTCGAGGCCGCCATGTCCGCACTGCACGAGGCGCACGATGCGCTCGAGGGCTACGAGGAGGCCATCGAGGCCGACCATAACTCCGTTGGCTCCGTAAAGCTGGTGTAGCGTGGCCGAGCACGAGCACGGCTGCGGGTACGAGCACGAGCATCCGCACGGGGCGGACGGTGACGCAGGCTGCCACTGTAGTGGCTCCGGCTCCGAGCTAGTCCGCTTTTCGGTTACCGCACCGGACGACCTGCTGCGCCGTTTTGACGAACAGATCGCGCGCCGCGGCGACGTGGCCAACCGCTCCGAGGCCGTGCGCGACCTGATTCGCGCCTCGATCGCCAAGGAGCAGATGCGCACGCCCGATGAGCATGTTATCGGGTCGCTCACCATGATCTACGACCACCATACCGGTGGCCTGACGCGCCGTCTGGACGAAGTGCAGCACGACTACACCGACGAGATCGTATCGACCATGCACGTGCATCTGGATCACCACAACTGCTTGGAGATTCTGGCGCTCAAGGGTCGCGGCGAGCGCGTCTACGAACTAGCCGACCGCCTGCTGGGCCTGCGCGGCGTTAAGCACGGCGAGCTCACGTGCGCCGCCACCAAGCAGAGCCTGGGGCTGTAGCGCACCTGTCCCTATTTGGTCGGTTTTGATGAGGGGTGTCGCATGCGACATGTGCATATTCATGTGACGGGCATTGTGCAGGGCGTTGGCATGCGGCCGTTTGTGTATCGCGAGGCCATGGCGCATGGCATTTGCGGATGGGTGCTCAACGCGGGCGACGGCGTGCATATCGAGGCGCACGCTCCGGCCGATGCGCTCGATGCTTTTGTTGCCGCGCTTTCTGCGCATGCGCCTGCGGCAGCCCGCGTTGAGCGAGTCGATATTGCGGATTTGGAGCCTAGCGGCTGGAGCGCTGCCGATGAGCAGGGCTTTCGCATTGTGGCATCGCAGGACCAGACCGCGCACACGACGCTCGTCTCGCCCGATATCGCCACCTGCGACGATTGCCTGCGCGAGTTGTTCGATCCCGCCGACCGACGCTATCACTACCCCTTTATCAACTGCACTAACTGCGGACCGCGCTTTACCATCATCCGGTCGCTGCCTTATGACCGAGCGGCCACGTCGATGAATTGTTTTCCCATGTGTCCTGAGTGTGCCGCGGAGTATGCCGACCCACTCGACCGGCGTTTTCACGCGCAGCCCGATGCCTGCTTTGATTGCGGGCCGCATATTACGTGGCGCGAGGCTGTGAACGGCGATGCGTGCGGGAATTCGTCCGCGACACCGGCCGTCGGCACCACACGCGAGGCCAGCGACGCTATCATCGAGCGCTGCGTCGAGCTGCTGGCCAGCGGCGGCATCGTCGCCATCAAGGGTCTGGGCGGATTTCACTTGGCATGCGACGCCTCCAACGAGCAGGCGGTAGCCGAGCTGCGCCGTCGCAAACGCCGCAGCAACAAGCCGCTTGCCGTTATGGTACGCGACCTTGCCGACGTTGAACGCCTGTGCCATGTCAACGACGTTGAGCGCGGCTTGCTGACCGGCAGCATTCGCCCCATTGTGCTGCTGCGCCGACGTGCCGTTTGCGAGAGTGGAGATTCCCCCGACGCCCTCGCGCTCGCGCCGTCCGTCGCGCACGACCTTCCCGAGCTCGGTGTTATGCTCCCCTACACCCCGCTTCAGCATCTGCTGCTTGCCGCGGCAGAAGTCTGCGGTATGCACGCGCTCGTCATGACCAGCGGAAACCTGAGCGAAGAACCCATCGAGACCGACGACGACCTTGCCTGGAAACACCTCGTTGCCGCCGGCATCGCCGACTCGTTGCTCGGTAACGACCGCGCGATCCTCTCGCGCTACGACGACTCCGTGGTACGCGTGGTCGATGGCGCCGCCATGCCTGTGCGTCGCGCACGCGGATATGCGCCGCAGCCGTTAGCGCTGCCGGCGCTCGACGGCACTGCACCCTGCGTGCTCGCCTGCGGGCCGCAGCAAAAAGCTACGATCGCGCTCACGCGCGAGGACGCCGACGGCCATGTGGCCTGTTTTGTGTCGCAGCATATCGGCGATGTCGAAAACGGCGAGACCTTCGATGCCTGGAACGCCGCGCGCACGCGCTTGGAAAACCTCTTTGACCTGGCGCCTGCCGCCTTGGCATGTGACATGCATCCCAGCTATCTGTCGAGCCAGTGGGCGCGTGAACTGGCACGGAAGCACAATCTGCCGCTTATCGAAGTCCAACATCATCATGCACATATCGCGAGCGTGATGGCCGAGGCCATCGCCGCGGGCCAGCTTACAACCGACGCGCGTGTCCTTGGCATCGCCTTTGACGGCACCGGCGCCGGCACCGATGGGACCATTTGGGGCGGCGAGTTTCTTGTTGCCGGCCTTGCCGATTTTGAACGCGCCGCGCACCTGCGCACCTGGACGCTCCCCGGCGGGGCGGCCTCCGTGCGCGACGCCCGCCGCAACGCCTTTGCCCTGCTCAGTGAGCTCGGCCTGCTCGAGCACCCAGGTGCCGCTCGGCTTTTGGACAGTCTCGACGAGCAAACGCGCAGCGTGACAGCCACCATGATCGAGCGCGGCATCAACAGCCCGCGTACCAGCAGCATGGGGCGCCTCTTTGATGCCGCGGCAGCAATTCTGGGCATCTGCGACAAGGCAACCTACGAGGGCGAACCCGCCATAGAACTCGAAGCCGCCGCCTGGCGCGCGTTCAGCAGTGAAAGTGCCTGCCCCACCGGCAATATGGCCAGCTTTTCCGTAACCGAATCATCCCGTCCGGACGACTGCCATGTTCTGAACTCCAGGCCGCTTTTTGAGGCGCTTTTGGAGGGAATCAGGACCGGCGTGCCCGCTGGCAAGCTCGCGCTCGACTTCCATGTCACCATCGCACGCGCGTCGGCCCGCATCGCAAGCGAGATCTGCGTCCGTGAAGACCTCGACACCGTCGTGCTCTCGGGCGGAGTGTTCATGAACCGACTTTTGCTTCGGCTCCTTACCCACGAACTCAAAGACGCCAGTCTTGCCGTCTTGGTCCCCCGCTCCGTGCCCGTTAACGACGGCTGCATCGCCTACGGTCAGGCCGCCATCACTCGCGTTCGCCTCGCGCAGACAGCATCGCGATAGGCTGTTTTGCCAGCCTGCGCCCCGCCGTCTCACAGGTGTAACGCGTTTGCTCGTGACCCCCGCGAGCGCTACCATCAACTGATGGGTAATTAGGCGCCTATCCAGCGCAAAACGTATAAAAGGGGAACATTATGTGCCTTGCCGTTCCCGGTAAAGTGGTCAAACGCGACGACGACCTTAAGGCGACCGTCGACATGATGGGCATCGAGCGCCCCGTTTCGCTGCGCCTCGTGCCGACGGCACAGGTAGGCGACTATATTCTCGTGCACGCCGGCTTTGGCATTCAGATTGTCGACGAGCAGGAAGCCCAAGAGACACTCGAGCTCGTCAATACCATGACCGAGCTGGCCGAAGAGGACCAGCTCGCCACC
Organism: Collinsella sp. AF29-7AC; assembly: GCF_003475665.1. Lineage (NCBI taxonomy): Bacteria > Bacillati > Actinomycetota > Coriobacteriia > Coriobacteriales > Coriobacteriaceae > Collinsella > Collinsella sp. AF29-7AC. The sequence goes on along the minus strand of NZ_QRQX01000008.1, from coordinate 12,061 downwards.
AACCCGGCCGAGGCATACTAGTGGCGGCGGCGCAGCCGGTTCGCTCCGGTATCGACTTTTCGGCATTTCGCGATTCCAAGCTGGCCCGCGAGCTCATCGAACGCATCCATGAACTCGTCGGCGACCGCACCATCAACCTTATGGAAGTCTGCGGCACGCACACCGTGAGCATCGGCCGCTATGGCTTTCGCTCCATTATGCCGACAGGACTCAAACTGCTAAGCGGCCCGGGGTGCCCCGTTTGCGTCACCGCCAACCGCGACATCGACCACGCAATCGCGCTCGCTAACATAGACGGCGCCATCATCACCACCTTTGGCGACATGATGCGCGTGCCCGGATCGTCCACCTCGCTTGCCGCGCAAAAGGCGGCGGGGCGCGACATCCGCATCGTCTACTCTCCGCTCGACGCACTCGACATTGCCGAGCAAAATCCCGAACGCCCGGTCATCTTTATGGGCGTCGGCTTTGAGACCACAACGCCCACCATTGCCGCCGCTATCCTGGAGGCCGACGCGCGCGGGCTCCAGAACTTCTCGGTCTACTGCGCTCACAAGACCACGCCGCCGGCGTTGCGCGCCATCGCCAACGATCCCGAGACCACCATCGACGGCTTTATCCTGCCTGGCCACGTCGCCACCATCACGGGCTTGGCACCCTTTGGGTTTTTGGTCGATGAGTTCGAGACCCCCGGCGTAGTCACCGGGTTTGAGCCGGTCGATATCCTGCAGGGCATCTGCATGCTGGTCCAGATGGTTGTCGAGAACAGGCCCGCAATCGACAACGCCTACCGCCGTGGCGTCAATGCAGACGGCAATCCCGTAGCGCGCCAGCTGGTCGAGCAGGTGTTTGAGCCATGCGACACCACGTGGCGCGGGCTGGGGCCGATCGCCGGCTCGGGTCTTTCCATCCGACCCGAATTCGCGCGCTTTGATGCCGGCACCCGCTTTGACGTGCCCGTTGAGGCGACGGTTGAGCCACGCGGGTGCCGCTGCGGCGACGTGCTGCGCGGTGCTATCACGCCGAGCGACTGCCCGTTGTTTGGCCGCACCTGCACGCCCGAGCATCCCGTCGGCCCCTGCATGGTGAGCTCCGAAGGCAGCTGCGCGGCGTACTTTAGATACCGCGACTAGCCCGGACGCACCCGCACGCTGGCACCACCCACGATTGGAGTTTTCGATATGTCCCGTACTGCCACCGATAGCACTGTCCTGCTGGGCCACGGCTCCGGCGGCCAGATGATGAAGCGCATCATCGACGAGGTCTTTCTGGATGCCTTTGGGTCGCCCGAGCTGCTCGAGGGCAACGATGCCGGTGTCGCCGCGCTGCCCGCAAACGGGCGAATCGCCATGTCGACCGACAGCTTTGTGGTGACGCCGCAGTTCTTCCCCGGCGGCAATATCGGCCGCCTCGCCGTATGCGGAACCGTCAACGACGTCGCGACCTCGGGCGCCAACGTGCGCTACCTCTCATGCGGCTTTATCCTCGAAGAGGGCTATCCCATGGACAAGCTGCGCCAGATTGTGCAGACCATGGCCGAAACGGCGCGCGAGGCGGGCGTGTCCATAATCACCGGTGACACCAAGGTGGTCGAGCGTGGCGGTGCCGACGGCGTCTACATCAATACCGCCGGCGTGGGCGAAGTGCCCGCGAGCGTAGAGCTCAGCGGTGCAAACTGTCGGCCCGGCGACGCCATCCTGGTATCGGGCACGCTAGGCGACCACGGCATCGCCATCATGAGCCAACGCGAGGGCTTGGCGTTTTCGAGCACCATCGAAAGCGATGCCGCGCCGCTCAACCACCTGATTGCCGACGTGCTCGCCGCCGCCCCCGACACCCGCTGCTTCCGCGACCCCACGCGCGGCGGCCTGGCATCCACGCTCAACGAGTTTGCCCAGGCCAGCGGCGTTGCCATCGAGGTCGACGAGGATGCCGTGCCTGTGCGTCCCGACGTACAGGCCGCCTGTGAGATGCTCGGCTACGATGTGCTGCAGGTGGCAAACGAGGGCAAGATGGTTGCCGTCGTGCCGGCCGAGCAAGCCGATGCCGCGCTGAGCGCCATGCGCGCCGCCCGCTACGGCGAGAATGCCGCCATCATCGGTCGCGTGCTGCCACTTGCCGAGGGCGCCCATCCCGCCGTGCGCGTGCGCACCGGCTGGGGCTCGACCCGCATTCTCGACATGCTCGTGGGAGAACAGCTGCCGAGAATTTGCTAGGGCGGAACCGCACGGTCGGCGCAATGTGACCTGATATCCCTGAAGATGTTCAGATTCCAAGCACGCCCAACGCGGAAGCCCAGTATTATGAGGTGCGTTTTAAACCCAATGACGGGAGCTTTCATGGCAGCAGCTTTTTCCCATGTGATCTTTGACCTGGACGGCACCATCCTCAACACGCTTGAGGACCTGGCGGCAGCCGGCAACCATACCTGCGAGACGCACGGCTGGCCTACGTTTGCCGTTGACGAGTACCGCTATAAGGTGGGAAACGGCATGCTCAAGCTGGTCGAGCGCTTTATGCCCGCCGAGTATGCGGGCGACGGGCGCGCCTTTGAGCAGTCGCTTGCCGAGTTTAGGGCTTACTACGGCGAGCACAAGGAGGACCACACCGCCCCCTACGCCGGCACGATTGAGATGCTCGACCGTCTGCGCGCCGCGGGCATTCAGCTTGCCGTGCTCACTAACAAGGACCACGTCTCGGCGGTTCCGCTTATCGAGAAATACTTTGGTTCCGAGCGCTTTGCGCTGGTGCAAGGCCGTGTCGATGCGTTTCCGCCTAAGCCCGAAGCGCCCGTCACACTGCACGTGATGAAGGAGCTGGGCGCCAATCCGGCGACCACGCTCTATGTGGGCGATTCGAATGTCGATGTCCTAACTGGCCACAACGCCGGCCTTAAGAGCGCCGGCGTCAGCTGGGGCTTCCGCGGCCGCGCAGAGCTGGAGGCCGCCGGCGCCGACTACGTGGTAGACACCCAGGCAGAGCTCGCGGCGCTGGTGCTGGGTGAGTAGCGAGCGGCACTGCTTAACGTAGCTGCGACAATTCTTCCGCGAGGAAAGCGCATCCCGTTTTGGAGCTCCGAAATGGGATGCGCTTTCCGCTTGAGGCGCGTCGGGAAAACGCCATCCCGTTTTGGAGCAATATTCCTGGTCACACTTTCCGCAACCCACCCCATCCGGAAACCGCGACCCACTATTCGCCCAAATACCGGCTCGCATTTTCCCGACTACTCATTTAAGTCTGTCCCCAATGAGTGCCCCAGCAACGGAAGCGCCGATGTTTTGGCAACGACAGCGAAAGCCCGCCAGAGCGAGCAAGGTGCCTTGAAACAAGGCGGCATTGACCTTTTGGTCATGCCGCCGAAGCTGAAAGGCAGATTGCCGCTCTGGCGGGCTTGCAGCGTCGAGCAGTTGCGGCGTTTGGTAAAACGCCGCAACTCCCCTAGTTCATCATCGCATTCATCATCTCGTTGGTTGCGGAATCGTCGGCAGACCACTCGCCGTCGTCATTGCAGGAGTACTTGAAGGTGACCTTGGTGTCCTTGGTTTTAGCAGCCTTAGTCACATCGACCATAACCTGACCGGCCATCTTGTACAGCTCGTCATCGGAAGGCATCGAATCGAGCGCGGCGACCTTCTCCTGGTACTGGGTGGCAAAATCCTCAACGATCTGGTTCATGGACTTGCAGGTAATGGTGACCTCCGCAGTTGCGGTGCCCTTGTCCTCGTCGACCGTCACGTCGCCGATCTTGTAGTCAAAGCCCTCGAGATAGCTCTTGGCATACTCCTTGGGATCGATACCCAGCTGCTCGAACTCGTCGCCCGAGGCCTCTTCCAGGCCGGCGAGGAAGTCGTCGCCGCCGTTCTTGACCTCGTCAAACTGCGTCGAAAGATCCTCGGTAATGAGTTCCTCAACCGAAGGACCTCCGCAGCCGGAAAGCACAACCACGCACGCGACCAGAACAGCCATCAGGGGCGCAAGCAGCAGCTTCTTCTTCATGACATTCCTCCCAACAAGCGGCACCACGCTTCCCGACGCGGTGCACGTCGTAACAATAAGGCCATACTAGCCGCTAACGAACACCCCCGGCAAAGCAAAGGCGCAGCCGGCTCGATTTAACGTCCGAACGGTTTGCAAGCCCGCCCAACGTGCAATAAAACGCTTCCCCGCGGTGCAATAAAAAAGGTGGCCGGAAAACCCGACCACCCTTGCACATCCTTATGTTGCCGCAGTTTACTTGCGGACGACCTTAACGATGGCGTCACCGGCGGCGACAGCGGAGTCGGCCTCGACGGCGAGTTCGACATCGGCAAACTCGGCGGTGTTGGACACGGCCACCACGACGCAGTCCTTGTAACCGGCGGCGGCGATCTTGGCGCGGTCGATCTTGAGCATGGGCTGGCCAGCCTTAACGACGTCATCGGCCTTGACGAAGCCCTCGAAGCCATCGCCGTTCATGTTGACGGTATCGACGCCAACGTGCACCAGGACCTCGATGTCGCTATCGGACTGCAGGCCCACGGCGTGGCCCATGGTGACGGTCACCTTGCCGTCGCAGGGAGCGTAAACCAGATCGTCCTCGGGCCACACGGCGCAGCCCTTGCCCAGAACCTCGCCACCAAAGACGGGATCGGGCACGTCGGCCATCTTGATGACCTTGCCCTTGACGGGTGAGCACAGCACGTCGGCGCCGGCAGAAGCAGAGATGGAGGACGGAGCAGCGGCAGCCGCGGGCTCAGCCTTCTTCTTGAACATGTCAAACAGACCCATACGTTTTCTCCTCTTGATTAAGCGCAACGTTATGCGCATGCCTATGGTGATTATAGTGCCAAATGGTTCAAATGCTAAGGTGGGGACTCGAATCGCGAGCCCATCCCAACGCTTTTCCCCGGTGGCACTCATATTGTCGATTAATCCAGGCCCTCGGCACCGTTGGACTTGATGATCTTCTGGTAGGCGTAGAAGCTGTCCTTGCGGCGGCGCTCGTAGGTACCGGTGCCGTCGTCGTACTTATCGACGTGGATGAAGCCATAGCGCTTGCGCATCTCGCCGGTGCCGGCGGAAACCAGGTCGATGGGGCCCCACCAGGTGTAGGCGATCAGGTCGACGCCGTCGGCAATGGCCTCGCCCATGGCCTTGACGTGGCTCTGCAAGTAGGCGATACGATACGGGTCGTGGATGGAGCCGTCCTCCTCGACCTCGTCGTAGGCGCCCATGCCGTTCTCGACCACCATCAGCGGAATCTCGTAGCGGGCGTAAATCTCGTTGAGGGCGATGCGCAGGCCCAGCGGATCGATCTGCCAGCCCCAGTCGGTGGATTCCAGATAGGGATTCTTGCCGCCAAAGGTCATGTTACCCTCGGTCATCTCGTGGTCCTTGTGGGTGCCCACGGTGCCGGACATGTAGTAGCTAAAGGTGTAGAAATCGACCTTGCCGTCGGCGATATCCTGCAGGTCGCCGTCCTCCATCACGAGCTCGACATCGTTTTCGGCCCAGAAGCGCTTGGCATAGAACGGATACTTGCCGCGCACCTGCACGTCGGAGCAGTACCAGTTCATGGTATTCATCTCCTGCTGCGTGGCGAACACGTCGGCCGGATCGCACGTGGCGGCATAGGAGAGGATGAAGCAGTCCATGTTGCCCATCTTAAACTGCGGATAGTGCTCGTGGGCATAGCGCACGACGCGGCCGCTGGCGACAAACTGGTGATGCAGGGCCTGCATACGGGCCTGCGGCGTGGTGTGGACCGCCGAAGCCGGGCCCTCAAAGCCCTGGATCATGCTGGTCCCAAAGAGGTTACCCATGTCCTGGGTGCCGCAGTTGATCTCGTTGAAGGTGAGCCAGAACTTGACCTTGTCCTGATAGCGGTCGAAGACGGTCTGGCAGTACTTCTCAAAGAAGCCGATGAGCTCGCGGCTCGCCCAGCCATTGTATTTCTCGACCAGGTGATAGGGCATCTCGTAGTGCGACAGGGTCACGAGCGGCTCGATATTGTGAGCGCGCAGGCAGTCGAAGACGCGGTCGTAGAAGGCGAGACCTGCCTCGTTGGGCTCGGCGTCGTCACCGTTGGGGAAGATGCGGCTCCAAGAGATGGACATGCGGAACATGTTGAAGCCCATCTCGGCGAACAGCGCGATGTCCTCCTCGTAGTGATGGTAGAAATCGATGCCGTCATGGTTGGGGTAGAAGCGGTCGGAGTCGATGTCGATCGTAATCTGACGCGGCTCCTTGTAGCTGCCGCCCAAGAAGTGGTCGTCGACCGACGGACCGCGGCCGTCAACGTTCCAAGCGCCCTCAAACTGATTGGCGGCCGTGGCGCCGCCCCAATAGAAACCCTCGGGGAACTTGATGTTTGCCATGAGCATCTCCTTTGCATTGCGGGTCGATAGGCCGAGTATCGCCCACGCACGCGACAGGCAGGGGCAGGGATGCCAAACCCGACACTTCTTTTCGCAGACGCGCGCTGCAACAGCGCTGCAGCTGAAACTTTTTGACACCGAAGGAGCGAAGACGATCCGCCCCGCGCTTACCGGCGGTATGCCGCGGGGGTGCAGCCATACTTGTCGTGAAACTTACGGTAGAAGAAGCTCATGTTTTCATAGCCCACCGCATGCGCAGCCGCCCCGGCCGTGGCGCCGCCGCGCAGAAGCTCGGCCGCACGTACCAGGCGTCGCTCCTGCACAAGCTGCCTAAAGGTCTTGCCCACATGGCGCTTGAGAAGCGCCGTCGCATAATTAGGGCTCAAGCCAAACTCCGCCGCCATCCCCTCGAGGGAGCATACAGCGAATTCGCGATCGATATAGCCAAGCATTCCCGTCACCAGGGCAGTGGGCCCCGCCGCGCCGTCCGCCGCGCCGCGCACCAGCTCGCGCTCGTAGCAATCCATGAGCTCGGCCAAAATCAGCTGAAACAGACGCAAGACGATCTCGGGACCGTTGGGGCTCGGGTCGTACAGCTCGCAGAGCATCTCCTGCATGTAGCGCCGAATCCGACGGCTCTCGCCGCAGTAAAAACGGACATGGCCCCGATGGTCCGTCTCGCTGTTGAGCGCGTTGAACAAAAACCGCGAGACCGCACTCTCGCGCGAGAGGCTCGACTCGAGACTCCGGCGCAAAAAAGAGCGTGAAACGGTCATGCTCAGCATGATGTCGTCCTCGCCGAGCGCCGCCACGGCATGAGGGCAAAGGGCGTCGAGCAAAAGCACCTCGTTGCGGCGCAACTCGAGCCTCTCCCCCGCCACCGTCTGCGGGCAGCACCCGCGATACACATAGCTCATCTCCACGTAATCATGCACGTGCTCGGGAACTGCATTAAAGCGCGAGTTTTTCCTTATCGTCAGGCCACGCGGCATGCCAGGCTGGGCATAGGCAAACCCTGGCTGCCCAATCTTGCGCACTGGGCATCCGTCGATTTCGACATGCTCGGTCATAATCGACCAATCAAATGCCATGCCGTCTTTATAAGCGATCTCACTGGCGCTCAGTTCGCTGAGCCTACGCTCGAGCTCGTCGATCTCCATGGCTTGCCAATCGTTGATTTAGTCATAGTTCGTCGTGATTCAGATATTAGCAGAACGCGCCGACGCGTCCATAATCTGTGCTATGCAGCAGATCGATCGAGCCAAGGAGGATCCATGACCGCGCACTATCAGCAGGTGCTCGAGGGTACATACGACAACCATGTGCTTCCGTTTTTGTGGATGAAGGGCGAGAGCCATAAGACCATTGCCGAGTATCTGGAGAAGATCGCCGGCGCCGACATCCACGAGGTCTGTCTCGAAAGCCGCCCACACCCCGATTTTTGCGGCGAGGGCTGGTGGCGCGACTTGCGCTTTGTCATTGACGAGTGCAAGCAGCTGGGCCTTAAGCTCTGGATCTTGGACGACGCGCACTTCCCCACGGGCTTTGCCAACGGCGCCGTCAAGGAGGCCGTGCCCGAGCTCCGCAAGATCGTGCTCACGCACCGCACGTTCGACATCGTGGGCCCCACGTCCGCCGCGAGCATCGCGCTCGCCAACATGCTCGACAAAACGGAGCGCTTCTACGGCGTGACATTTATGCAGGACGGCAGCCCCGTCGACGTCGCTTACCGAGTAATCGACGATGCAGACGGCAACCCCAGCCGCCTGGTCTTCGATGCACCTGCGGGCCTCACGCAGGCATGCGTGATGTTCACGAGCGGCAAGACCTCCTACAACGAGGACTACATCAATATGGTCGACCGCACCTCGGTGGCGCAGCTCATCGATGCTGTCTACGAGCCGCATTTTGAGCATCTGGGCGATGAGTTTGGCAAGACGATCCTGGGCTTTTTCTCCGATGAGCCCGGATTTGCCAACGAGAAGGGCACCACGGGCCCCGATGGCATCTCGGACACGCTCATCGGCAAGGCCACCGCGCCCCTACCCTGGTCGGCCGAGCTTGAGTGTCGCCTACGCGCGGCACTGGGCGAGCGCTACCTGGCCGAGCTCCCGCACCTGTGGGACCGCGAGCCGGCCGGCGCGCACGTACGCCACGTCTATATGGACATCGCGAGCACCCTCTATAAGGAGTGCTTCTGCGACCAGCTCGGAGACTGGTGCCGCGCGCGCGGCGTGCAGTACATCGGCCACGTTATCGAGGACAAGGACTGCCACGCGCGCCTGGGCGTGGGCGCCGGGCACTACTTCCGCGCCGTGGGCGGTCAGGACATGGCGGGCGTCGACATCGTGATCAACCAGCTGGTACCCGGCATGGACCGCGGCCTTCACAGCTACGGACGCGGCGTGTGGGACCTCGAGTTCTATAACTACGTGCTGCCCAAGCTGGGCTCCTCGGCAGCACACCTCGATCCCAAAAAGCAGGGGCGCTGCATGGCCGAGGTCTTTGGCGCATTTGGATGGCACGAAGGCCTACGCGAGATGAAGTGGATCGCCGATCATTTTTTGGTGCGCGGCGTCAATTGGTTTGTGCCGCATGCCTTTAGCATGGCCGCCTTCCCCGACTGGGACTGCCCGCCGCATTTCTATGCGCATGGCCAAAACCCCCAGTTTGCACACTTTGGGCAGCTCATGAGCTACATGAACCGTACGGCGAGCCTGCTGAGCGGCGGGCGCGCAACGACCCCGGTGGCGCTTCTCTACCATGCGGACGCCGAGTGGACAGGCGAGGCGAACTTTATGCAGCATGCCGGCTCCGAGCTTATGCGCGCGCAGGTCGACTTTGACATCGTGCCGGCAGAGGCATTTGAGGACGCAGGGCGCTATGCCGTTGAAATTGCCGCAGACGGTAGCGGCTTTGGCGTGAACGGCCAGGCATACCGCTGCCTGGTGATGCCCGGAGCCGAGTTTGTCGGCGGCGCCGTGCTCGACTTTGCCGCGCGCGCCGCAGCCGCAGGTGTTGCCGTGTACGCGCTGGATGAGTTGCCGAGCAAGCGCTACGACGGTGATATTGCAGCCCGCGAGGGCTTTGCCTCCCTGGATGCAACCGCGCTCGCCGGCATCAAACTCCTGGCGACCACCGAGCTCGCAGGTACACTTGCCAATACCGGCATGCAGACCGTGGTTTGCGCCGAGCCCCAGCCCTGGCTGCGCGCACTGCGCTACGAGCGGGCGGGCGAGAGCTATCTGATGCTCGTCAACGAGCATCCCAAGCAGGGTATCTCCACTCAGATTACGCTTGCCGACGGCACACCCGTTGCAGGCGCGCGCCTCGACCTGCTCAACGGCACCGAGCCCGCCGCCTTTGACGGCACGCTCGAGCTGGCTCCCTACGAGAGCTGCATCGTGGTCCTTGGGGCTACAGGTTCCGCCGGCGCGGCAACTGCTGGAGACGAAGCCACATGCGTCGACGGGCCCTGGGCGGTTGCCTTCTCTGCCCCTGGTACCGATGCCTTTGGCGAGTCTGTTGAGCTTGCAGACCTGCACGACCTTTCCTCGGCCGAGTTCCCCGGCAAGGCCGGCACGTTCCGCTACCAGGCCTCCTTTGTCCTGGGCGAAGCGGCCAGCCGCGCTGTCATCGACCTTGGGGAGGTCTTTGAGACCGCAACCGTCACCCTCGACGGCAAATCCCTCGGCACCCGCATCTGTCCGCCTTACCGCTTTGAGGCCGCCGCACTTTTAGCCGGTGAGCACGCGCTCACGATTGACATCATCAACACCCTCGACCACGCCGTCCCCGACGTGTTCGGCATGACCGAGCCCTCCGAGCCCAGCGGTCTCTTGGGGCCCGTACGCGTGCTCGGGTAACGCCCCGGGCGCAAACGGCCCAACAAGGACAGCGCCCCTATGTTGAGCCCGCACAGCGTCGAGCGGTCCGTCGTTCATAGACCGGCGGACCAAAACTCCCAGCCAAGCCGAACGTTTTATTTATCGCTATGATTGGTTTATCGCGACGCAAACGCATAGGAGCCATATGGATATCAGGCGAAAGATCACGCAGGGCAAAAGCCTCACCCCCACCGAGCAACAACTTGGGCGAACGGCCCTCGCCATGGGCGAGGATGTGCGCGGGCTTTCCATTAAGGAATTTGCCGCGTGCGCCAACGTTTCGGTCGCGAGCGTGCACCGCTTTTGCAAAAAGCTCGGCCTCGAGGGATTCAAAGACCTCAAGGTCGAGCTCATCCGCCAGGCGACCGAGGCGGGCAACCGGCGCGACGTGGACATCAACTTTCCCTTCGATGCCACCTCCGCCCCTGCGCAGGTGATGGAGCGCATGGAGGGGCTCTACCAGACCACCTTGGCCGAAACGCAGGAGCTGCTCGACCCTGCACAGCTCGACCACGCCGCCAAGCTCATCATGCGCGCCGGCACCGTGGACATCTACACGGGCTCGCATAACCTGTATCCAGCGGGAATGTTCCGCGATCGCCTGCTTTCCGCCGGCAAAAGCGCGACGTGCCACGACAGCGTCGAGGCGCAGGTGCGCACGGCGCTCGCCTCGGGTCCCGACCATGTGGCAATCGTCATCTCCTACAGCGGCCTTGCCCCCAACCTCAAGGAGATCTTGCCGATCCTTAGCAGTCGACATGTCCCGGTCATCGTCATCGGCACGCCGTACTGTGCCCGCATTCACCCCGGCTTTGCCGCCTATCTCACGGTAAGCGACCACGAGAGCATGACGCACCGCATCACGCAGTTCGCCAGCCATATCGCCGTGCAATACGTACTCGATTCGCTCTATAGCAGCTACTTTGCCAAAGATTACGCCCGCTGCTCCGAGTTCTTAGAGCGCTCGTTCCCCTACACCCGCCTGCCCGGACTCAAGTAGCGACGAGCGTGGATTTTTGGACACTCAGATAACGAGCGTGGATAATCTCCCACTTTGAGCCCACAAACAGGCTAAAAACGGGAGATTATCCACGCTCATTTTGGGTCCCCTGGGAACGCATGAGGAGGGCGGATAGACAGCCGTTATTTGCGAGGCGTCAGCGACGTAAAGAGTCCGTGTTGGTTGCAGTAAAGAAATATTCTGCCGCGCCCGGTAATATGGAAGCGCGGCTGCACCGATTGCTCTGGATAGAGCTTCTTAAAGCAGATGCCGTCCATAGTCGCATATGCCACAAAGCTAATGTAGTGATCCTTGGTCATGGGATGATCAAGCGTGACGTACCAATCGTCCTCGATGCGCTCGATGGAAAAGGCGTGGTCCGCGTCCGGCTCTTCGGCCTCCTGGGGAAACATCGTGGAGCCACAGCAGCTAAAGCTGCCTTCTCCGAGCGCGTGCACAACGTTTCCGCAGATAGGGCAAACGTAAAAGACGCCTTTGAGCATATTGCCTGCACGGTTGGCGTTGGCCCGAATGTCACCAGCCAAAAGCTCGGCCACGCTTATGCCGAGTCTCTGGGCCAAAGGCTCAACGAGGGAAATGTCGGGAAGGCCGCGGCCGGATTCCCACTTGCTGACGGCTTTATCGGTCACGCCAAGGCTTTCCGCCAGGGCGCGCTGGGTGAGGCCGCGCTCTTCGCGCAGCTGCTTAATGGCATGCGCTGCCAAAAAAGTATGGGAGGCATTGGTTTGCCGTGTCTGGTTCATGGGCTGTCTGTTAGCGCCGGGCGATTTTAGCCGCTAATAGTCAAACGATTTTGA
>NZ_QRQX01000007.1:0-128170 GCF_003475665.1 Collinsella sp. AF29-7AC | reverse complement strand
CGAGCGCCACGGCCAGCGCGCCCGCGCCGAGCGCCGCAAGGGCGAGCAGCTTCGCCGCGACGGCGCGCCCGCGCGAGGGGACCGCCGTGAGGTTGGCGAGGCGCCCGGCAGCGCGCTCCTCGTCCACGGCGAGCCCGCAGACGATGGCGGACATGAGCGGCATGAGGGCGCCGAGGAACTGGGCATAGGCGTCCGCGCCCAGCGCCGGGTCCCATCGGGTTACGGAGAAGTACTCGCCGCAGGCAAGACCGGCTGCCAGGCCGCAGGCGAGGTGCACCGCCGAGAGCGGGGAGCGCGCCAGGCGCAGGGCCTCGGAGAGCAGGGCCCGCGGGAGAGTCATGCGCGGCGTCGGGTCGGAGAGTCGTGTCATGGCCATCACCGCTCCTCGGAGCGCGCGAACCAGGCCGCGCCCGCCGCCGTGAGCGCGGCGAACGCGAGCGCGCAGACCGCAAGGCCCGCCAGCGTGAGCATGCCATCCGCCGCGAGCGCCCCGCCGAGCGCCATGTCCGCCGCGAGCGGCTCGCCGCTCGGCAGCACGGGGATGAAGCTCGTGGGGATGACCATGCTCGCCGACGGCGGAAAGAGCTGCGGCAGCGGCACCAACGACCAGGCGAACCCACCCACGAGCTGCGCGGCGAGCGGGCAGAAGATGCCCGCGAGCATGCCGAACCGCGCCGTGAGGAAGAGCCCTGCGGGGATCATCCACGCCGCGGTCACCGTGTTGACGAGCGCGCAGAGGAGCATCGTGAGCGTGCCCGCGGCCGTGAGGCCCTGCGAGGAGAACGCCGATCCCGCGAGGTAGATGCCGAAGACCACGAGGTTCGAGAGCGTGCAGAGCGCGAGGCACCAGAGCGCCTTGGCCCACCAGGCGCGCCCGAGCGGGAAGCCCAGGCCCAGAAGCCCCCGCATCCGCGTGCGAGCGTCCGCCCGCGCGACGCACGCCACCACGAGTGAGAGAGACACGGGCAGGAAGAGCGCGTACCAGTAGTTCCACGCGCTGAAGATCTGCACGCCCCGGTAGGGCATCGCGCCGAGCAGCGGCATCGGCAGCGCCATGAGCACGGCCAGGCGAACCGGTGCCGCGTGGCGCGACTTCAGGGCCTCGGCGCGCAGGGCCGCGAGCAGGCCGCCTTTCTCGCCCGTCATGCCGCCACCTCCCCGCGCGCTCGTCGCCCTTCCCGGCAGAAGCTCATGAAGAGTTCCTCGAGGTCCTGCCCGGGACGAAGCGTATCCTCGTAGGCGAGGCGCCCCCCGCAGATGATGCCGATGGTGTCCGCCATCTGCTGCACCTCGGAGAGGATGTGGCTCGAGACGATCACCGTCGTACCCGCCGCCGCGAAGCCGCGGATCTGGTCGCGCAGCTCCTCGATGCCGATGGGGTCGAGGCCGTTGGTGGGCTCGTCGAGCACGAGCAGGCGTGGCCGGGCGATCAGCGCCAGCGCGAGCCCCAGGCGCTGCCGCATGCCCATCGAGAAGCGCCCGGCGCGCTTCTTCCCGGTGTCCGCGAGGTCCACGGCGGCGAGCACCTCATCTATGCGGCTCTCGGGAAGGCCCAGCAGCGTGGTGCGCACGCGCAGGTTCTCGCGCGCGGTGAGGTTGGGGTAGAGCGGCGCCCCCTCGATGAGGCTGCCGATTGCGTAGAGGTCCTCGCGGCGCCAGGCGTGCCCGGCAAAGAGGATCTCCCCGGCCGTCGGCCGCAGCATCCCGCAGATCATCTTGAGCGTTGTCGACTTGCCGGCGCCGTTGGGGCCGAGCAGCCCGTACACCTCGCCCTCGCGGATATGAAGGCTCACGTCGGCCACGGCGTCCTGCGCTTGGTCGCCGCGGCCGAAGCGCTTGGTGAGCCCGCGCGTCTCGAGCATGTAACCCATGGGTTCGTCCTTTCTCTTCCGGGCGCGCGGGCCGAGTCGCCGTGCCCGCGCGCCTCACCTTTCGGGTTCACCATCCATGGTGGGGCGCGTTTCTAACGAAGCCGTAACGGCCGTTGGGCTCTTTTGGCGCCAGCCCTTCTCGACCCGCACATCATGATTAATTTGCTTAAGGCAACAACTTTCCCGATCGATGTAATCACCGAATCAAAACGTGTACATCACCCTCCAAAACCGACATTTTTCGGCATGTTTGGAGGCTGATGTACACGAATGTGAAATCCACCGCCGCCCAAAAGCGCCTTCCTTATGTCTGGACTCTCTATGCTTACGCTGGATAGACATCGCCGGAACGGGTATAGTAGCGAAAGTTTTGTCGTTAACCAGCGGGGGAGTCCTGTGGGCATCAAAAAGAAGATCAAAAAGGAGCTTATCGGCACTTCCGATTACCCGTCGAATAAGATCTTTACGATCTCCAATTTCATCACCTTTACGCGCCTGATCCTCACCCTGGTATTTCTGTACCTGTTTGTGACGGATAACAACCGCGTCATCGCCATCGTTATCTACGCCGTTGCCGCCTCTACCGACTGGATGGACGGTCAGATCGCCCGCATGACCAAGACGGTCTCGTGGCTCGGCAAGGTCATGGATCCCATCTGCGACCGTGCGCTGCTGTTCACCGGCGTACTTGGGCTGGTGGTCCGCGGAGAGCTGCCCATCTGGGTCTGCGTGCTCATTATTGGCCGCGACATCTATCTGGGCATCGGCACGCTTATCGTTCGTCATTATCACCGTCGCCCCATCGATGTCGTCTTTCCCGGAAAGATTGCCACGGCGCTGCTCATGACCGGCTTCTCGCTCACGCTGCTCGGGTTCCCCGTTATTGACGGCCTGCATCTTTTACCTTCAACCCTTACGGCCTTCCCGGGCCTCAACGGAAGCTCGGTGCCCCTCGGCATCTTCTTTGTGTACGGCGGCGTGATCTTCTCCATGCTCACGGCTGTCATCTATTCCATTAAGGGCGGAGTGGCCATTAAACAGGCTCTCGCGCATCCCGAGGACGAGGACATCGACTTTCTGAACCCTGAAATCGAAGACTGATTCGTTGGGGTATGATTACGTACGGTTCATTATTTGCGGCACGTCCGCGATAAGTTAGGGGTTGTCATGGACAACATGGTTAACAATATGCCTCAGAATGATAAGACTGCTGACGCTACCTGCGTATTCCGCGTGCCTTCAAGCGACGTCACCGTTCCCGACCTCATGGCCAACGTGCGCATCACCGCCCCCGTTCTGTCCATCGTCAAGGGTCCGCAGACTGGTGCCGCCTTTGAGCTCGAGGACGACGTGACCACCATCGGCCGCGATCCTGCGAACGGCATCTTCCTCAATGACATGACCGTATCGCGCAGCCACGCGCGCATTATCCGCGAGGGCCTCGGCGCTCGCATCGAGGATCTGGGCTCGCTCAATGGCACCTGGGTCGACGGTGCCATCGTCAATGCAGCCCCGCTGCACGACGGTTCTTCCGTCCAGATCGGTACGTTTACGCTCATCTACCACGAGAGCACGCCGGAGCGCATCGAAACCGGTGAGTAGGGCATGGCCGAACGCAACTATCTGAGTATCGGCCAAGTCGTCAACCTACTTCGAGGCGCATACCCCGATCTTTCGAACTCAAAAATTAGATTTCTAGAAGATGAGGGGCTCATTACCCCTCATCGTACGCCTAAGGGATACCGTCAGTACTCTAAGGAGGACGTTGATCGCCTGGAGGTCATCCTGCATTTGCAGAAGACTCGCTACATGCCGCTCAACGTGATTAAGCAGCGCTTGGAAAACGCCACGGACCTGTCAACGCTCGCTTACGAGGTGGGCTTGCTGTCCGATGTTCCGCTCAAGACGGAGCCCAAGGAGACTAAGCAAAAGCTGCATCCCATTGAGACCATTCCCGATATGCTGGGCGTCGAGATTTCGTTTATCCGCTCGCTCGCCGAGAACGACCTCATTCGCATCATCAAGAGTCCGCAGAATCGTGAGCTCGTCGATGGTCGCGATTTTCCAATCATCCGCTACTGCTCCGAGCTGTCACGCTTCCATATCGAGCCCCGCAACCTGCGTCAGTACGTGTCTTCCGCCAACCGCGAGTCCTCGATGTTTGAGCAGGTGCTCGTGAGCATGCTCGGAATGGATACCTCCGATGACGAGCGCGACGCCAAGCTCGAGCGTGCGTTTAAGAAGCTTCGCGACCTGACCGAGGGTGTGCACACTGCGCTGCTCAAGAACCGCGTTTTTGAGTCGCTCAACGCCGTGGTCGAGGACGCCGACATTGATGCACTCGATGAGGAAATCGCTCGCTCCGAGTCCACCAAGGCCAAAAACGAAGAAACTGCCGCGCCGGCTTCGCACGAGGATTCTCTCGTAAAGCCGCTCAAGGTCGTCGCCCCTTCGCAATCCGGCACCGTCACCGCGGGCAAATAACCGCTGCTGATATTTCGGCAACCCATTGAAAGGTCATGCAATGTACGACTTCGAATCTCAAATCGTCGACATCCCCGACTATCCCGAGCCCGGAGTCATCTTTAAAGACATCACGCCGCTCTTTGGCAATCCCGAGGCGCTCAAAGCCATGACCGATACCCTCGCCGAGCACTTTGCCGGCATGGGAATCACCAAGGTCGTGGGTCCAGAGGCTCGCGGCTTTATGGTTGGCGTACCGGTGGCTGTAGCCCTTGGCGCCGGCTTTGTTCCCGCACGTAAACCGGGCAAGCTGCCGCGCGAGACCGTAAGCCAGAGCTACGAGCTCGAGTACGGCACCGATTCAATTGAGATCCATGCCGACGCTATCAGCTCTAAAGATACCGTGTTGATTCTGGACGACTTGGTCGCGACGGGCGGAACCGTCGAGGCAACAGGTAAACTGGTGCGAGATATGGGCGCAAAGCTTATCGGTTACGGTTGTATACTTGAGCTTGCGTTTCTCAACCCGCGCGAGAAGCTCACGCCTTCTAACGACGACGTTGAGCTCTTTAGCCTGGTAACGGTGGACTAGCCGCTACCCTTAGTTACTGGAAAGGAAGCTACATGCGCACAGCAAACACGCACAAAAACATGGCACGCTGCGCTGCTACGGCAACCCTCGCTTGTGTTTTGGGCTTGGGCCTCGCGGCTCCTGCCTACGCCGATACCGCATCCGACCTTGCCGCTGCTCGTACGAAACTCGAGCAGATCGGCACCCAAACCCAGCAGATTTACGATGAGCTTGCCACGCAGACGCAGGCGCTCGATCAGACTGCCGGCGAGATCACGCAAAAGCAGCAGGAGATCGCCGATGGTCAGGCCAAGCTCTCGACCTATGTCGCCGGCGAGTACAAAACCGGCGGTCTGAGCCTGCTTCAGGTTTTGACGGGTGTCGATGATCTGAGCGATATGCTCAACCGCCTGTTCTACTACGGCAAAGTTTCCGACAAGCAAGCTCAGACCATTCAAGAGGTCAAGGAGCTTAAGCAGCAGCTCACCGATAAGCAGGCCGAGCAGGAGAAGAACGTCGCCACCACGCAAAAGAAGGTCGACGAGCTTAACGCCCAGCAGGCTGAAGCCCAGAACGTCGTAAACTCCCTGGATTCGCAGCTGCAGGCCGAGCTTGCCGCAGAGGCCGAGGCCAACGCCGCGCTGCAGGCCGGCATCAACGCCAGCACTGCCGAGAAGGCCACGGTGAGCAACGAGACTGCCGGTACAACCGAGAACACCAACAACGGTGGCCAGACCAGCAATAACAACAACCAGGGCGGCAACACTCCGGCTCCTACGCCGGCACCTGCTTCTACACCGCAGCCCTCCACGCCCGCTCCGGCTCCGACGCCTTCTGCTCCGAGCCAGTCCGTCGATGGCGGTTCTGTTGTCTCGCGTGCATACAGCAAGCTTGGTTGCGCCTATTCCTGGGGCGGAATTGGACCGAACAGCTTCGACTGCTCTGGTTTTGTTAGCTATTGCCTCACGGGTCGCTATTGCCGCCTCGGCACCACGGGTACCTTTATGGGCTGGACGCGTGTGTCCGATCCGCAGCCCGGTGACGTTGTGGTCAACTCGTACCACACCGGCATTTACATCGGTGGTGGTCAGATGATTCATGCTTCCGACTACAACACAGGTGTTATCATCAGCTCCGTTGCCGCCGGCATGAACAACAACTATATCTTCGTGCGCTACTAAGTCATCTTACACAGCGTGTGAATGTGGACCTCGTGGCTTAAAGTCGCGAGGTCTATTTTTTTGTCTCTAATCTTGTACGGCTATCTAGTATTCAAAACTAGATAGCCGTACATTCGGTTTGCAAGATGGCTATAATTGTTGAGGAACAATTAGAAAGGACCCTCTATGAGCTGGGCACTTATCTCCGATTCAAGCTGTAACCTCCGCGATTGGCAACCGACCGCGCCCCATACCACCTTTGCATTTGCGCCCCTCAAAATTCGAGTGGGGGAGCGTGAATTCGTCGATGACCTTTCGCTCGATGTACATGAGCTCAACTGCGCTGTTCAGGCGGAGACGAACGCTTCTTCGAGCGCTTGTCCCAGCGTAGGGGAGTGGGTCGAGCTCTTCAAATTGGCAGACAAGACCATCTGCATGCCGATCTCTGAGGGCGTGTCGGGCAGCTACAATGCGGCAGCTACGGCTCGCGATATGGTTCTTGCCGAGGAGCCCGACCGACAGATTCATCTAGTCAATTCACGCGCAGCTGGCGGCAAAATGGACCTCATTTTCTTGCTGTTCGACCGCTATCTTGCAAGCAATCCGGATGTCTCATTCGAGGACGCTTGCGCATACTTCGATAGCCTTGAGCAGAACAGCAAAATCCTCTTCAGTTTGTGCAATTACGAAAACCTCGCCAAAGCCGGACGTATCCCTAAGGCAGCCGGCGTCATTGCCAACAAGCTCAATATCCGCATTTTGGGCACGGCGAGCGAGGCCGGTAAAATCGAACTCGTCGGGCACACGCGTGGCGAAAAGAAGATGCTCAACAAGATCATCGATACCATGGAAGCCGAGGGTTTTACGGGCGGCGAGGTCGTCATCGACCATGTGGAAAATGAGACAGGCGCCCAGGCACTTGCCGGCCGCATTGTGGAGCGCTGGCCAGGCTCCAAGACTATCATCATGCCCTGTAACGGGCTAGATTCATACTATGCCGAAATGCATGGGCTCATTATCGGCTACGGCATGGGCGTGGCTTCGGGCCAATAACGTCCAACCAAGCAAAAATACGGGCGGGACAAAGTGACAGATGGCCCTTTGTTCCGCCCGTTATATACGTTGGCTAGCTATTAAACCCATTAAACTTTAGATAGCTCATCAGGTACGCCTTCGAAACGAAGGATGAAACCGCACTGCGCACAAGCAGCGACTCACGCGTTACCTGATGCGCCGTATCGGGAACCGGCGTCTGCTCGACGGAAAACGCCGAACGAATCGATGCCTCGAGCTGATCGACCACATAATCGAAGGCCGTCGGGGCATCGTAGCTCAAACGCTGAATGTTAAAGAGTGCCTGCACCGCAGCAATAGGTAACACCTGCTTAAAGAGGCAGATAGCGATCAGGCGGGCAATCTGCTCGCGGCCATATTGCTTTTTAACCGGAGCAGGCACCAGGCCGACCTTAACGTAGTTGTTGATCATCGATGGCGTAATGACAGGTTGCTCAACGCAAATGGACAGCGGCTCCATCCACAGCGCAACATACTCAATGACCTGGTCGCGGTAGAGCGTCACATTGGGCAACTGGTTATAGCGCGGCAGACTCAACGTATTGAGTTTACGCACGATATCGGACTGAATGAATGCATCGGGCAGCACCGTGGGCTGAATATCCTCGGGCTTAATGCTGACCGACGAATCGGACATCGGAATAACGTGTTTAACGTGGTTCATAAAGGTCCTCCGTTCATTTTCTATATTGTATTCTAGGTTATCTAGTTTTGCATACCACATAGCCGGCAAGAAAATTGGCGGGACAGTGCACTGATGCTTCGTCCCGCCAATTAGTAAATTGATAACAACCTTACATAAGATATATTATCGTACTTATCCACGGAGAAACGCGTATGCGCTCGTTGCCGCTATGGCTCCGTCCGAAACAGCGGTCACAACCTGGCGTAAACGTTTGGAACGGATATCGCCAGCGGCAAATAGACCTGGCGTGCGGGTCGCCATGGATTCATCAGTCAGAATGCCGCCATCAGGCGCCAGATCGACTAGATGCTCAACAAGCTCGGTATGGGGCTGCGTTCCGGTAAAAACAAAGATGCCAAACGAGCCGGGCTCAAATGACTCGGTATGAGTCTCGCCGGATGCATTGTCCTTAAAGGTAATCGTCGTTGGCATGGCTTCTCCCGATAGCTCCACAATACTAGTTTGGTACCTAACTGTAATATTGTCCTTTGCGAGTACTTTCTGAACAACACCATCGGGCGCACGGAACTGGTCGCGGCGCAGCACGATGGTCACACTGTTGGCAATGTCGGACAGGAACAGAGCCTCTTCGCATGCCGAATTGCCACCACCGATTACAAAAACCTGCTTGCCGCGGAAAAACATGCCGTCACATGTTGCGCAATATGAAACGCCACGACCGCGATACGTATCCTCGCCTGCGAAACCTGCCGGACGCGGCGTGGCACCCATGCAAGCGATAACGCTCGAGGCCAGCGTATCGCCCATATCGTGATGCACCGTAAACAACGCTGCATCGGCATCGTAATCGACACCCGTAACCATGCTCCATGCAACCTGTGCTCCCAGGCCCTCTGCATGCTGCTGAAAACGCTCGCCGAGTTCGGCGCCACTCAGGAGCGAGATACCCGGATAGTTCTCGACCTCATTGGTTGTGGCGATCTGCCCTCCCGACATGCCCTGCTCAATCACGGTCGTCGTCAGGTTAGCACGCGCAGCATAAATGGCGGCAGCATAGCCCGCGGGGCCGCCACCGATAATCGCAACATCGATCGGCTTATCGGTAGTCATGAAGCGTCCTTTCGTCGAAACGTTGTCGTTCTTTGCGCTCATACCCAAATTTACGTGAACGTGACACTCATGCACTACAATGATAAATCCGTATTACAAAGCTGAAGGGGAGTTATCGATGGACCAGGCGCAGACGAGTGACGACGCTCCCCTGCTCACGCACAGCACTCCCCAATCGGAGCAAACCACGCTCCTGGCTCAGCAAAAACCTCTCGTGACCATCGTGCACGCCTCCGTTGGCTCGGGCCACAAGGCCGCCGCAAATGCGATTGCGCAGGCATTCGACCTCATCCGCGGCACCAATGGCATCCCCGAGGATATTGAGATTGAAGTGCTCGATATCCTTGATTTTGGACGTATTAAATTCGACGGCAATAAGACCGCGGCTTCTTTTACGGGAGCCACGCGCCCCATTTACGACCTGACCTGGCGATATACGCTTACGGGACATCTTCTCTGGGGTGGCGGAACGGCATGGTCGCGAATTATGTTCCCCGCCTTCAACGAATATATTCGTAGCCGCAGGCCCATAGCCGTGGTTGCAACGCACATCACAGCAGCCAATGTTGCCGTGGGCGCCCGCGTAATTACGGGTATCGATTATCCGGTCATCTGCGTACCGACCGACTACGAAGTCGAGGGATGGTGGCCCCACAAGGACACCGATTTATTCTGTGTTGCCAACGAATTTATGGCCGAAACGCTGCGTCCGCGCAAGGTGCTCGAAACAAAGATTCGCATTACCGGCATTCCTATTCGCGCCGGATTCGACACGGATTATGATCGCGAAGAAGAGCTAGCTAAGTTCAACCTCCCCACCGACAAGACCGTCGTGCTGGTAATGGCCGGTGCCAGCTTGCCTCAACCGTACGTTCGCTTTCGCGCGGAGATGGACCGCACCCTCCCCTTCCTACGCAGCTTCGAAGACATGCACTTTGTCTTTTTGCCGGGCAAGGATAAGGAATACGCCGCCCGCCTCAAGACACTCTTCGATGCCATGAAGCTCGAAAATGTCACGGTGCTGGACTATGTCGACGACATGGCGGCCCTCATGCACGGCTGCGACCTGGCAATTCTCAAATCGGGCGGACTCACCGTCACCGAATGCCTGTGCGCACACCTGCCGATGATCCTGCTGGGCAAGTCCTATGGCCAGGAAAAGGCCAACACCACCATGCTCACCGGCATGGGCGCCAGCATGCATGTCACCACCGCACGAGAGCTCATCGTGACGTTGCGTCATCTCCACGATCATCCTGAGTCGCTCAAGGCACTGCTCATCAACGGCGAAGTACTACGCCGCCCCCACGCAGCCGAAGACATAGCCATCGCAACCATGGAGCTCGTAGGCAAACCCCAAAAGCGCAAACGAGCCTTCTGCCGCTTCTACTGGGGCGAAAAACCTGCGCATATCAGGTAGCGTCTTAATGTCCGCTTACCTGTGGGAGGCCCCTATATATCATCCCGTGCTCAAACATTCTCGCTTCGCTGCGAAACTGCGCGCGGGACGATATATAGGGGCCTCCCACAGGTAAGCTGCGTTAACGTACCAGCGGCTATACCAGATTCCCCACCAGTAGAATCTGCAAAGGGGAACCAGAGAATATAAATACAGTAAGTCGATGCGACAAAGGAGGCGTCCCTTCATCGCATCGACTTACTAGAAAAGTAAATATTGTTTCAAGCGAGTAGCCGCCCGCCCGGGGCTTACCTATATCGTTCCACGCGCAGTTTCGCAGCGAGCGAAGCGACGCGAGAATGTTTGAGCATGGAATGATATAGGTAAGCCCCGGGCGGGAGGGATACGAGCGCCCTAGGCGATGCCGCTGGAGCCGAAGCCTCCTTTGCCTCGGTCGGTTTCGTCTAGTTCTTCTACTTCTATGAGATTGACCGTGGGGACTTCTTGGATGACGAGTTGGGCTATGCGGTCGCCTTTGTTGATTTGGATGTCGTTGGAGGGATCCAAGTTGATAAGGATAACCTTAAGCTCACCTCGATAGTGAGCATCAATGAGGCCCGGCGTGTTGACTATAGACAGGCCCTGCTTGATGGCCAAGCCGCTGCGGGGCTGGACGAAGCCGGCGTAGCCATCGGGCAGGGCGATGGCCAGCCCCGTAGAGACCAGACGGCGTTCGAAGGGCTTCAGGACGCAGTCCTCGTTGGAGCGTAAATCCAAGCCGGCATCGGTGGGATGGGCGTATTTGGGAAGCTCGACGGTGGGGTCGAGACGCTTTATGTTGACGGAAATGTTGGACATGGAATCACCTTAGCTTGTCGAGCTCTTGCAGAAACTCATCGACGTCTTTGAAATCACGGTAGACCGAGGCAAAACGGATGTACGCCACCTTGTCGATCTTAGCCAAGCGCTTGAGCACCATGTCACCCAACTCATGGGACGTGACGGCCGTCAGCGTGCGAGAGCGAAGCTCGACCTCGATGTCATCGATAATCTCATTGAGCTTCTTAGTGTCGATATCGCGCTTGATGGTGGCGCGCATCAAGCCGACAAGAAGCTTATTGCGATCGAACCGCTGCTTGGTTCCATCTGACTTAATGACCTCGATAGGGTCCTCGCATCGCTCAAACGTTGTAAAGCGGTAGTTACACGAGCAACATTCGCGACGGCGCTTAATGGTGTTATTTGACTCCTGCATACGGGAATCAACGACGCGGGTATGTGCCTTGCCGCATTTGGGACAGCGCATGGTACCTCCTCTTAAACGATAACAAGGGTACCATGCGCAGCGCGATAATGATTACGAACGAGCAGGAACCTTAAGATGCGCACCAGCGGCGAGCGAACCATGCTCCAGATGATTGACGTTACGGATCATGTCGGAAGTCTCTTGCGTGGAAAGGCCTTCGATTGGATATTCCTCGGCAAGCGACCAAAGAGAATCGCCAGTCTGAACGCGAATGGTCTCGTAAGTAATGTTGGAAACGGACTCGGCATACGCGGCATGACGAGCGCTAAAGACCGAAGTAGCGAGGACAAAGAAGAGCGTAAGCGCAACGGCGACGGCGACAATCGTCGGAACCTTCAGGGCAACGCGGGCTGGCGCGACTACAGCCTGCTGATTGCGCACAGGCTTTACGGTCAAAGGCTGAAAGCCGGAGCGGCCACCCTGAACAACCGTAAAAGTGGGTTCTGCAGGCGTCTCGAGCTTAAGGGCGAGGTTTCCCTGGACCATATTCGTTACGTTCATCATGTTCTCCTCTCGCGTGTTTTGCTGAGAACAGTTTTATCAAGCCGCGCGGACAAAAATGTCTAGCGCGAGAACGAATGTTCGGTTATTATTATCTTCGAACAGTTGTTCCTGTCAAGCAAAATTCGAACATTTGTTTGACATGGGTAGAGAGGATGCCCTGATGGCTCGCAAAATTACCAAGCGTCAGCAGCAAATTTACGACTTCATCAAGGAATATCAGCAGGAGAAGGGTTATCCGCCCAGCGTGCGCGAGATGGCTTCTGCCGTGGGCCTTTCCTCCCCCAGCACCGTGCACGCCCATCTCTCTGCCCTGGAGGCGCGCGGGCTACTCAAGCGCGATGCCACCAAACCGCGCGCCCTGGAACTCTTTAACGAGGACGGTTCCTCTGTCTCAATTTCTAAATCTGACGAGCCCACCGCACCTCGCGGAACGGTCTCGCTACCGCTCGTTGGTCGCGTCGCGGCTGGGATCCCCATTCTGGCCGAGCAGAATATCGAAGACACGTTTACTATCCCGACCGAAATCGCGACTGATCAGGGTTCCTTTATCCTTGAGGTGCATGGGAGCTCAATGATCAATGTCGGCATCTTCAATGGCGATTACATCATCGTCCGTGAACAAAAGAATGCCATGAACGGCGAAATTGTCGTGGCTATGATCGATGGTTCAGCGACCGTCAAGACGTTCTACAAGGAGCAGGGACGCGTACGCCTGCAGCCTGAGAATGACACCATGGAGCCTATCTATGCAACGAATCCCGTTATCCTGGGCAAAGTCGTCGGCTTGATGCGCCGGTTCTCGTAATGCAAAAACGCATAACCATCTTTGATACCGTCCGCGGGTTTACGATGATTTCTATGGCAGGTTTTCACGCTTGCTATGATCTTGCCTACCTGTACGGCTGGGATATGCCTTGGTTTACCCAGACTGTCTTTCAAGACGTCTGGCGCGCCAGCATCAGCTGGGTATTTTTGTTTATCGCGGGTTGGATGTGCACTCTTTCGCGCAACAATATCAAACGTGCCGCCAAATACGCCTTAGCAGCACTCGTTGTCTGGTTGGCAACAACACTTGTCTCAGTCGACGATTCGGTTAATTTTGGCATCATCTACTGCATGGCCGCATGCACCGGCATCGTGGCGTTGACCGATCCCGTCCTTAAGAAGATAACGGCGAGATGGGGCATGCCCCTATGCCTTGTGTTGTTCGCCCTCACCTGGAGCATCCCCAAAACGATCTACCCTGTCCCCTACCTGGCGTGGCTGGGATTTCCGAGCCCTGGGTTTGTCTCAGGTGATTACTACCCCATCATCCCGTTTATCTTTATGTATCTTGCAGGATACTTCGCCGCACACATAGCGCAGAGTATCGATAAGACCGTCCCTAGCTGGGCCTACGCCAACCCCCTGCCGGCGCTCGCCAGCCTTGGACGTCACGCTCTCCCCTTTTATCTGCTGCATCAGCCCATCATTCTGGGCATTTTGGAGCTCGTCTACTCGGTGCGATAACGCTCGAGCCGCGGTGCAATACGAGCCGGCAACTTCGCCACAATGCGAACGCCGTCCTCGAGATATTCCTCATGCAGAAGGGTTCCCTGCTCATGCACCAGCGTGATGAGAGCGCCCTCGCGATACGGGATATCAGCGGAGAGCAACACATCGGTGGCAGCTGCCTCGCGAGCAATGCGATCGACGAGATCGTCGAGCCCCTCGCCCGTTTGGGCCGAGAACAGAACGGCTTCTGGATAGCGACGACGGAAACTCAATCGATCAACGCTATCGAGAAGATCGATTTTATTGAATACGGTCAGCGTTAAACGCTCTCCGGCGCCGATCTCATCAAGCACGCGGTCGACAGCCTCCAGCTGCCGCTCATAGTCCTCGTCAGACGCATCTACGACTTTGAGAATTAGATCGGCACCCAAAACCTCGGACAGCGTCGATTTAAAGGCATCGACCAGACCATGGGGCAGCTTTTGAATAAAGCCGACGGTATCGGTAATCGTCATGCCGCGACCGCCGGGCAGGCGATACGAACGCGTCGTCGGGTCGAGCGTAGCAAACAGCTTGTCCTGCGAAAGTACCGTAGAGCCGGTCAGACGATTGAGCAACGTCGATTTACCGGCATTGGTATAACCGGCTAACGCGACGCGAAACGCCGGTGACTCAATGCGGTTCTTGGATTGAACATCGCGACGCTGTTCAACCTGCTTGAGCTCACGACGAAGCGCAGCGATCTTATTACGAATGAGGCGACGGTCGACCTCGAGCTGACTTTCGCCCTGACCAAAACGTGAGCCGATGCCGCCGCGCGTCTGCTCCTTGGCGAGATGGCTCCACATGCCACGCAGGCGAGGCAACAAATATTGAAGCTGTGCCAGCTGTACCTGCAGGCGTCCCTCACGCGTCTGAGCATGCAGGCCAAAGATATCTAGGATCAGTGCTGTACGATCGATAATCTTTACCGGCTCGCCCACGGCTTTCTCCAAATAGGATTGCTGCGAGGGGGTCAGGTCGTCGTCAAAAATAACGACATCGGCATCCATGCGATGCACCAGGCCGCACAGCTCTTCAACCTTACCGGAACCGATAAACGATTTAGGATACGGCTTTACCAAACGCTGCGACAAGCGTGCCACGCACTGGGCACCAGCTGTGTGGGCAAGACGCTCCAGCTCATCAAGCGAGCGATCGAGCGGCCATGTATTGTCGCACCACTCAACACCAACTAAAATGGCACGCTCGGGCTCGGGTGCCGTGGGAACAAGGGGGAAACGGGCCATTAGGCAGCCTCAATACGATGCAGGATATCCTCAACGACCTCATCGATCGTACATTCATCCATATCAAACCACGCGATACGGTCATCACGCTTAAACCACGAAAGCTGACGCTTGGCATAACGACGCGAACGCATCTTAATGAGTTCGCGAGCCTCATCCATGCTCATCACGCCATTGAAAGCATCGATGATCTCTTTATAGCCAATTGCCTGCATCGACGTCAGGGCATCACCCAGCCCCTGGCCCATAAGACCGCGGACCTCATCGACAAGACCCTGCTCAAACATCAGATCGACGCGCAGGTTAATGCGCTCGTAGAGCACCTCGCGATTACGCGTCAGACCAAACCATAGGGCATGATAATGCTCGTGCGGAACACTAAACTGCGACTTTTGCTGCGCATAGGAGACGCCATCATCATGCATCTCAAGCGCGCGAATCACACGCCGCACGTTATGGGGATGAATAACAGCAGCCGATTCTGGATCGCGCTCGGCAAGCAGGGCATGCAGCTCTTCCTCGCCAATACGCTCGAAAAGCTCCTGATAGCCCGCACGGCGATCGTCCTCAAGTTCACCCGAGGGAAAGTCCATCTCATCGAGGGCAGCCTTGAGATACAGCCCCGTACCTCCGCAAAAAACCGGCAGGCAACCCGAACCAAGGAGACGTTCAACATGCGCGCGAGCGTCAGCCTGATAAAGCGCAGCAGAATATGCCACACCCGGCTCTACAATGTCGACGAGACGCAGCGGCACCGTGCACTCATCGGGCGCCATCTTTGCGGTACCGATGTCCATGCCGCGATAGATTTGCATCGCATCGCACGACAGCACTTCGGACGAAAGACGAGCTGCCAAACGGTCGGCAACATCACTCTTACCAACCGCCGTCGGACCGACGATCGCAACGGCGGAAAGACCTGCCCCAGGAGAAGCCATTAGCGCGGCTCGCCCACAACGGAGCCGGACAAATACCAGGTCTTGGCAACGTCAACGTCAACATCAACGATCTTGCCAACAAGCTGATCGATGCTGTAACCCTCGGGGATAGGAGCATGCACGGTCTGATTCTTGGGACTCTTGCCCAGCAGGACCGCGTCGTTCTTTTTACTCGTTCCCTCAATGAGCGCCGGAACCACAGTATGAAGCTCGCCCTGGTTATACTCGTGTGCCGTGGTCTCGATAACCTTAACCAGGCGGTTGAAACGCTCAAGAATAACCTCATGCGGCGTAGGATCGTCAATTTCGGCGGCCGGAGTACCGGCGCGCTTGGAATAGATGAAGGTATAGGCCTGAGCATAGCGGACCGTCTCGGCAAGTGAGAGCGTCTGCTCAAAGTCTTCTTCAGTCTCGCCCGGGAAGCCAACGATAATGTCGGTCGAGAGCGCGATATCGGGCATGCGGTTGCGAATGCGATCGACCAGGCCCAGATAGTCCTCGCGTGTATAACGACGATTCATCTCTTTGAGGATCCGCGTCGAACCTGACTGGACGGCCAGGTGCAGTTGCGGCATAACGGCAGATGTCTCGGCCATGGCGTCGATGGTCTCGGGCAGCAGATCCTTGGGATGCGAAGACGTAAAGAAGATACGCTCCACGCCCGTATCGCCCACGGCACGCAGCAGATCGGCAAAACGCGGCTTGCCAAACAGATCGCGACCATATGAGTTAACGTTTTGGCCCAACAGCGTAATCTCACGCACGCCCTGGCGTACCAAACCGGTCACCTCGTCGACAATCTCCTCGAAGGGGCGGCTCTTTTCGCGACCACGCACGTACGGCACGATGCAATAGGTGCAGGAATTATTGCAGCCCGTCATGATGGGCACCCAGGCGTGATACTGGGTCTCGCGATGCCACGGCATGCTCATTGCATCCGTATCCTCATGCTCATTGGTACGAATATGACGCTTGCCATCAATGAACGCCTCGGCAATGAGCTCGGCCACATGCGCGATGGAATGCGTGCCAAAGATGACATTGACGTTATCGACGTTGGTGAGCAGACCCTCGCCATCGCGCTGCGCGATGCAGCCACCAACGGCAACCACGCGCTTGCCCGAAGGCGAAGGCGGCAGGCTTTTGCAGGAATTGCACTGACCGTACAGGCGAGTATCGGCGGCCTCGCGCACGCAGCACGTCATGAAGACAACGATATCGGCATGCGCGGGATCGAGCGCCATGAGGCAGCCATACGAATCAAGCAGACCGCTCACACGCTCGGAGTCGTGCTGATTCATCTGGCAGCCAAAGGTGCGGATAAAGTAGGTTTTACCGGCAAGAATATCGCGTACGGAACGCTGGTCCATGTGCATAAGTCCTAACGATGGGGAGCGAAACGAGGCAAGCAGAAGCTATGCCACAGGCTTAACATCATCCATGACGACGTTATCCATAGCAGCTCGATTGATCTGGTGAACGTAGATAGAAAGGCGGATGGCCGTGCGCGACTCCCCGTTAATGAGGATGTCGGAGAACACGGGCGCGCAGGAAATATCAAAACCGGTTGGAATCAAAAAACCGCGCGCGATAGCAACGGCCTTAATGGCCTGGTTGACGGCACCGGCGCCGACACACTGAATGTTGACGGGTACACCATCCTTGACCATGCCGGCGATGGCGCCGGCAACGGACGCGGGCGATGATTTGCTTGATACCTTCAGGCAATCCATGAAGAAACTCCTGCATTTAAAAGTACGTTTTAACTGCAATAACTGTATCGTACCGAGTGGACTCGGTAAAGGCACTATTCCTCTTTGGCAAGATCAAAGCTCACGGTGATTCGATCACGCGAAACACGAATCTTTGGGTCGCCGCAAAGGTTGAGATAGTACCGGGCAGCAAGGTCATTAAAGTCGCGCTCCACAGCACGCGAAAACTGTGCCATGTCATCCTTGGCAATACGTAGCCCGCGACGATCCTTCGCGAGATCGACAGGAGCCGGCGCATGCGAGGACGAATCACGCTCGCGCAGCAGACGCGCGGTCACACCGCGAACGGGCTTAATCTGCCCTGCCAAAATGCGATGGGCCGTGCGCTCGGACATCTCAAGACCCAAACCCGAACAGATACGGATAAAGTCCTCGGCATCAGAAGCAAGGCCTAAACGATCGACAACCGGAAGCTCGCTCTCATCATCAATGAACAGGAGACGAGACGTATCGAGCCGGCTTGACGCCTGAGCATAAAGGGTCGCGGCAATCTCAGACGGAGAACCAAGATAGACATCGCAACCACGCAACTCCTCGAGCGCAAACTCACAAGCAGCGCGGATAATATTATGCGGACCGCGAGCACAGACATAACGTCCGTCCTCATCCTTGACGGCCTGGGGCCAGCTGGACTGATCGGCACGCTCACTGAGGCGGTCGGCCGCGACGCTCACCTTAAAGGCTGAACCAAGATCGACACCGGACGTGACCACACGGGCCTCATCGGTGTTCTGCTTGATCGAAAACAATGCCATGCCACGGCCGTGAACGCCCCAACGGTCCATCTTCATGCTCTCGAGCTTGGAGGTAACGCGGGCATCGAAGATTCGCTCTTGCATATCCTGCGGAACGCCCGAACCGTTATCCAGAAAGACAAGCGTGCGGACGCCATCTTCCTTGGTCGTGGCGAGATAGACCTTGTCGGCGCCGGCATCGCGAGCATTACGGAGCATTTCGATGACGATGTCCTCGACATGCTGAATGTCGTGCTTAGCCTGGCGCCGCTCGGCCTCCGAAACGCGGAGGCGGACATACCCCTCGCCAAGGTTCTCCTCGAAGCGAAGGTTGCCCTCCCCCGACATCGACGCGATAAATGAGATGAGCTCGTTCGCGTCGCTCATGTTATTTAGCGATATCGACAGCGCGGCTCTCGCGAATCACGACGACGCGCACCTGACCGGGATACTCCATCTCTTCCTCGATCTGATGGGCGATATCGTGAGCCAGGACCGTGGACTGGGCATCGGAGATCTTGTCCGGCTGGACCATGACGTGGACCTCGCGACCGGCCTGCATGGCATAGGTACGTTCGACGCCGTCATGGGAGTTGGCGATCTCCTCAAGCTTCTCAAGACGCTTGATGTAGTTCTCGGCAGACTCGCGACGGGCACCGGGGCGAGAGGCAGAGACAGCATCGGCGGCCTGCACCAGGACATCGAGCACCGTGTTGGGGTCGACATCGGCATGGTGAGCCTCAATAGCGTGGACGATAACGGGCTTCTCGCCATAACGGCGGGCAAGCTCGGCGCCGATGACGGCATGCGGGCCCTCGACGTCGTGGTCGATTGCCTTGCCCAGGTCATGAAGCAGGCCGGCGCGCTTGGCGGTCACAACGTCCAGGCCAAGCTCGGAAGCCATCACGCCGCACAGATCAGAGACCTCGAGGGAATGCTGAAGCACGTTCTGACCAAACGAGGTACGGTAGCGCAGGGCACCAAGGGTCTTGACGATCTCGGGGTGCAGATCGTGGATGCCGGTATCGAAGGCAGCCTGCTCGCCAGCCTCGCGCACGCGCTGCTGAACCAGGTCGGCGGCCTTGTGATACATCTCCTCGATACGGGCAGGGTGAATGCGGCCGTCGGCGATGAGGTTCTCGAGGGCGACGCGGGCGGTCTCACGACGGACCGGGTCGAAGCTCGAAAGAACGACGGTCTCGGGCGTGTCGTCGATCAC
Organism: Collinsella sp. AF29-7AC; assembly: GCF_003475665.1. NCBI lineage: Bacteria > Bacillati > Actinomycetota > Coriobacteriia > Coriobacteriales > Coriobacteriaceae > Collinsella > Collinsella sp. AF29-7AC. The sequence goes on along the minus strand of NZ_QRQX01000007.1, from coordinate 108,620 downwards.
GAGGTTGACGCCGGAAACCTGCTCGAAGGTCCGGATGTTGCGACCCTCGCGACCGATGATACGGCCTTTGAGGTCATCAGAGGGAATGTGCACGGAGGTAACGGTGACCTCGGCAGTGTGATCGGCAGCGCAGCGCTGAATCGCCAGAGACAGAATCTCCTGGGCGGTCTTGTGGCACTCGGCGCGAACCTGCTGCTCAGACTCGCGAATGATCGTGGCGGCCTCGTGGGTGACCTCGCCGCGAACCTTATCAAGGAGCTCCTTGTGCGCGTCCTCGCGGGTAAGGTCGGCGATACGCTCGAGCTCGGAGGTCTGCTTTGCGCAGAGCTCCTCGAGCTCACGGGAGCGCTTCTCGACCTGACCGGCCTGGCTGGACAGCTGATGCTCGCGCTTGTCGAGAGCGTCGTTGCGGCGATCGAGAGATTCCTCGCGCTGCATCACGCGGTTCTCGAGCGTACGAATCTCGTTCTTACGCTGCTTGTCCTCGGCCTCAGCGGCCTGCTTGTTCTTGATGATCTCCTCTTTAGCCTCGAGCAGAGCCTCTTTTTTGAGGGTCTCGGCCTGACGCTTAGCATCACCGATCAGGGACTCAGCCTGTGCGTGTGCCGACTGGATTTTTTCGTCGGCCTCGTGAAGACTACCCTGCTTGGCGGTGCGCATGTAGGCAATGGCGGCGATGGCACCCAAAACGATGCCAACGAGCGCTGCGATGATAGGCATGCTCACTCCTTTTTATGGATTCGTTACACAACAAAGCGAACCGTCCTTACGAACGGCTCGCGACATTTGAGTAATATGGGCGCAGCTTATGCGGGTCGGATACAGATAAACATATAAACAAACTCATCACAGATGAGCACATATCACAAAGCAAATGACAGTGTTTATCGTACGTTGAACCACAACAACTGTCAAATAAATGGCCCCAGCACGGCGGCTAAAACGCGGTGAACGGCAGGGCCACAAAACGCATACGCCTAAACCGCACATTCCTCGCGTTCGGCATTAAGACGTGCCTTAACGGCATCGGCGGCGATGTGATACGAGAAGCCCTTGCCCATCAAAAACCGAACCAGTTTTTCGAATCCGCGCGTCTCTGGAACACGCCGCTTGGCGAGCAGGGCTGACGCACGCGCCAAATCGTCTTCGACGGCAAAATAATCCCCGGGATAACCGGGAATGTCATCGAGCACGACATGACGGCGCTTGAGCTCGGTCTCGATTTTACGCTGTCCCCAACCGCGCCGCTTGCGTTCCTCGATAAAGTACGAGCAAAAGCGGTTCTCGTCTAAAAAGCGATACTCGGTGGCGCGCTCGACGGCGAAATCGATCGCGGACTGGCGAAAGCCGTAGCGAGCCAGCTTGTCACGGACCTCACCCGTCGCATGGTCGCGTCGCGATAGCATCTCGGTCACCATGGTAAGTGCACATTTACGCTCGATGAGCTGCACCGCTTCACGAAAGTTATCCCAATCACAGGGAAGATCGGGGCGATTTTTGACATACAGGCGCGCGACCCGCACGGGAATCCAAATGGACCGCTCAAAACCGCCCTCAAGCTCACAATCGATATGTGCGCAAGGCTTTTTGGACGCATACCCGCTCGAGAACGAGGAGGCCGCCTTCTTATCGGGAAAGACGACCGTGGCCTCGGTCACCGTATACGACATGAGCGTAACCGCTACTCGTCGTCATCATCGAGCATGGCGGAACCATCGATGGCGTAAAGCTCGTCAAACTCCTCAGGCGCAGGCTGATCGGTCAGCTCGACCTCGGACGGAGCATCGTCATCAAACTCAAGCCCGCAGGCAAGGCGGACCTTATGCTCAATCTCGTCGGCGCAATCGGGGTGTTCGCGCAGGAACGCCTTGGCGGCCTCGCGACCGTTGCCGAGCTTGTCCTCGCCATAGGCAAACCAGGAGCCCATCTTCTTGCAAATGCCGCACTCGACAGCCATGTCCAGAATCGAGCCCTCCTTAGAGATGCCCGTACCGTACATAATGTCGAACTCAGCAGAACGGAACGGAGCTGCCACCTTGTTCTTAACGACCTTGGCGCGCACGCGGTTACCGATAACCTCATCCTTAAGCTTAATGCTGTCGATGCGGCGAATGTCGATACGCACCGAAGAGAAGAACTTAAGGGCGCGGCCGCCCGTCGTGGTCTCGGGGTTGCCGAACATGACGCCGATCTTCTCTCGCAGCTGGTTAATGAAGATGCATGTCGTGTTGGACTTGGACAGCGAGCCGGCGAGCTTGCGGAGCGCCTGACTCATCAGACGAGCTTGCAATCCGACCGTGGTATCGCCGATCTCTCCCTCGATCTCGGCACGCGGGGTCAGCGCGGCGACGGAGTCGACGACGATGGCATCGATGGCGCCGGAACGCACGAGCATGTCAACAATCTCGAGCGCCTGCTCACCCGTATCAGGCTGGGAAATCAGTACCTCGTCGATATCCACGCCAATGCGCGCGGCATACGTGGGATCGAGCGCGTGCTCGGCATCGATAAATGCCACCACGCCACCCATTGCCTGGGCTTCGGCCAGGATCTCGAGCGAAAGCGTCGTCTTACCGGAGGACTCAGGACCGTAAATCTCGACGATACGGCCGCGCGGCACACCGCCGATACCCAGAGCGGCATCGAGTGCCAGAGCGCCCGTGGGGATGGCCTCAACCTCAAGCTCGGGGCCGCCGTCACCATACCTCATGATGGAGCCTTGACCGAACTTCTTCTCGATCTCGGCCTTGGTGGTGGCGATCATCTCATCGCGCTCTTTACCCGTCGTGCGAGCATGAACGGTACGTACGGGACCTGAATTCTTGGCCATGAATAGCCCTCCTCTTAACAACCTGCATCGATAATAAACGAACGGCTGTTCGTGGTCAACCGTTCAGGCCAATCATACGCAGGCAGTCTTTCCAAAACCCAACCAAACGCCGACCAAACACTGACCAAATGCTTGACCACAAAGGGCCGAATAAGAACAAGGAAGACAAGAATACACCTATAACCGGCGCAAACGCTAAATTCGTCAGGGGTCCCTATCTCCACAATTAAGGGGCCCTAAGGCCCCTTAAAACACGTCTATTCCATAGAGTTGAGCACAAGGGCAATGCGTCCCAATGCCTCCGCGACCGCATGGGCACGAACACACGAACGGTCGCCCTCATAGTGGCAGCGCACAGAGTCCACGACCGGCACTTCCCCATCAGCCGCGCGATACGCCCAGCCAATATAGAAAGTGCCAGCCGGATCGTCCTCAGTGCCGCCGCCGGGGCCGGCATAACCCGTTGCGCTCACTGCAATATCGCTCTGGTACAGCTCCAGCGAACCCGCCGCCATCTCGTGCGCGGTCTGATGCGACACCGCGGTATAGCGGTCGAGCGTCTCCTGATCAACACCCAGAACGCGATGCTTTATCTCATCGCAGTAGGTCACCGCACCGCCACGCAGCACCGCCGAGGCGCCCGGGATATCGGCAATCGTCGAGGAAATCATGCCTGCTGTCAGCGACTCAGCCGTCGAAACCGTCACGTCCCGAGCGCTCGCGCGCTCGACAATATCGCGCGCCAGCTCCTCGTTATGTGCGGAAATCTGCTCAAAAGAGTCCGTCATACCCACCAGGACCTAGACCGAAAAGACGATCTTGCGGCAGTTCCAGAAGTATTGGGCGCCCGAGATAACGGTCAGGACAACGGCAACGGCGTACAGGAAGCGCGACACCGAGTAGATGCCGAGCGTCAGCACCAGCGGGCCAAGGTGCAAGCCGGCCATCGCAAAGACACACAGGTAACCGCAAATGGAGACCATCGTGGTCGCCGTCTTGTACTTGCCAAGCTTATCGGCGGCAACGACCACGCCGGCGGCACTCGCAACCATGCGCAGGGCGCTTACCAACAGCTCGCGGAACAAGATGATGAACACGGACCAAACCGACACGGCGCCAAAGTCCAAGAACAGCAGCAAGGCCGAGAACACGAGCAGCTTGTCGGCGATGGGATCCAAGAATTTACCGAAGTCGGTAATCTCGTTGCGCGAGCGCGCCAGATAGCCGTCAACTTTATCGGTGCACGACAGGATGACGTACAGAATGAAGGCTGCGGCGGCGAGCGGGCCGTCGAAGGTGCTCCAATCCGTACCGGCAACGCTCATGTGAGACAGCGCCGACACGATCATGAACACCGGGATAAAGACGATGCGCACACACGTCACGATATTGGCGGGCGTCCAGACACTCGTCAGTTCCTTATTGCTCTCGTTTGCCACGATGCTCTCCTACTCCACAACATGGCCGATAAGCTCATAGCAGAAGCTATCGGTAAACTCGACCGTCAGAATATCGCCCACGGACGCCTCGCTGGCGTCCAAGTGCACCGCGCCATCGGAATCGGGCGCCTGGAACCAAGCATGGCCGATCAGCTCGGCGCCGTCCTCGGTCTCCTCGATGCCGTCGACGATCACCTGGGCGCGCTCGCCCACATGTGCGGCGGTGGCGGCAAAACCGAGCGACTCGGCCAGGTCCATGGCCTCCTGGGCGCGCTCGAGCTTGACCTCTTCGTCGACCTGGCCCTCCATCTTGGCGGCCAGGCTGCCCTCCTCCTGCGAGTAGGCAAAGACGCTCGTGTAGTCAAAGCCGACGGTGTCCATAAAGTCGATAAGGTCGCGGAACTCGTCGTCGGTCTCGGTCGGGAAGCCAACCATGGCCGTGGAACGGATCACGATGTCGGGGATGCGCTCACGCAGATCGCGGAACAGGTCCTCGAGCTCCTGGCGCGAACCGGAGCGACGCATGGCCTTAAGGATGCGTGCGTCGCAGTGCTGCACGGGAATATCGATATAGGGTAGCACCTCGGGGGTATCGCGAATCGTCTCGATAAGCTCGTCGGTCATGCCCTCGGGCTGCAGGTAGAGAACACGGACCCAGACGTTCTGCGGACGCACGGCCTCGGCTACGGCGCGCAGCAGCTGCGCCAGATTGCGCGGCGAGCCCTCGGCGACGTCACCATCCGCAAAGTCGGTGCCCCAGATGCCCGTGTCCTGGCCGATCAGCACGATCTCTCGCACACCGCCGGCAACCAAGTCGCGCACCTCGGAGATAATGCTCTCGGCATTGCGCGAATGATAGCGACCGCGAATATAGGGGATCATGCAGAAGCTGCAGAAACGGTTGCAGCCATCGGAAATCTTGACGTAAGCAACGGCGCCCTCGACAGTGCGCTTGACTTGCGGAATATAGGCAGCGATCTCACGCTCGACACCCAGCACGCCATCGATGACCGCCACGATGCCGTCCTCCTCGTCGGCCTTCACAAAGGCAGCGACCTCGGGCAGCTCGTCAGGCAGGTCGTCGCCATAGCGCGACGGCACACAGCCGCACATGACGATGGGACAAGAACGAACGCCGTCCTGAACCTCGTTGGCGAGCTCGAGCGTGGTCTCGATGCTCTCGGACGTTGCGGAGGCGAGGAACGAGCATGTATTGACGATGGCGATATCGGCATCCTGTGGGTCGAATGCCTCCTCGTAGCCCGCGGCGGTTAAAAGAGAACGCATGCGGTCGGTGTCAACCTCGTTCTTAGCGCACCCGAGGGTGATGTAGAGCACGGAGCCCAACGGTGTATCCATGTTGGAGAGCAGTCCTTTCGAATGATATTAGCGGTAGTTGGTGAACTGCAGCGGCTGGCCGTAGTCCTGGTCGCGCAGGAACTGGATAACGGTCTGCAACGAGTCCTTCGAAGCAGAGGAAACACGCAGCTTCTCGGCCTCGATGGTCACCTTGACCTTGAGCTTTTGGTCCTTGATGTCCTTATTGATCTTCTTGGCGGTCGCCTGGTCGATACCCTCGACGATATGGCCGAGCACGCGCACGGTGCCGCCCGATGCCGCCTGCGGAGCATCCCACGAGACAGCCTTGAGGTCGATGCCGCGCTTGATGAGCTTGGAGCTCAGGACATCGATGATCTGCTTGGAGACAAAGTCGGCCGGGGCGTTGATCGTAAAGAGCTTGTCGCCCTTCGAAAGCTCGATCGTGGCGCCGGAATCCTTCAGGTCATAGCGCTGGGAAATCTCGCGCGTGGTCTGCTGGAAGGCGTTGTCGACCTCTTGCATGTTGACCTCGGACACGACGTCGAAGCTGGAATCTTTAGCCATGATGTTTCCTTTCGCGTACGAACGGCTTAGTAGCTATCGTACGAATAGTCGGTAGAATCGGTGGGCGTCTGGCCGTCAGTTGCGGTATCGGCGCCATCCGTGGACTGGGCATCGGTGCCGTCGGTGGTGTCGGCACCATCAGAACTTTCACCATTCTCGGAATCAGTCGTCTCCTTCTTGGGAACGGTGATCGTCACGCGCGCCACGCCCGAGGTCTTGGTATCGTAACGGACCTTTTCGCCGTTCTTGGTAACGGTGACATCGGAAGGCTTAGACGTGGTGATCTCGATCGAGGACTCGGGCGTGTACTCCTGCTCAAAGGGGCCAGTCGCCTGAGCGCCATAAACCGACTTTCCGTCGACCTTGACCTCAATCCACGCGGTCTTTCCCTTGGCAACGGAGACCTTAACCTTTGTGACCTCGTTCTCTTCCTTCTTGGCCGTCGTCTTGGCGGCGTCCGAATCAGTCGACTCGTCAGTCGGCTCATCGGTGTCTTCGTCCTCGTCGACCGTTTCGGTCTTCTTAGAAGACTTCTTGGTCGTCGTCTTGGTAACAGCGGGCGTCTCGGGCGTGGTCTCGGGCGTCGAAGATGCGCAGCCGCGCAGAAGTACCACGATGAGCACGATCAGCAGCAACGCCACGGCACCGATACCGGCGTAGACGATACGCGGATCGAGCCCGTTGTTTTGAGGAGCACGGGAACCGCCGCGTCCACGACTGGAACTGTTGCGGCCGCCTCCCTGAGGCATACGGCCACGATTGCTATCGGAACGGCCGCAATAGCCACCCTGGCCCTGAAGGCTGCGCTGACCCGAGCGGGGCGCAAGTTCACCGCGGCCTTGATAGCCACGCTGGCCCGCACGCGGAGCCGAAGAGCGCTGGCCATACGGCTGTGGTTGAGAGCGAAGACGCGGCGTCACCTGCGTGGTATCGGCGTCCGCATAGCCACTGCGAGAGCGTCCGGTGGAGATACCACGGTGACCGCGATCGGAATAGCCGCCGTCGCCGTAGCCGGCACGAGGGTCACGCGCCACGCCGCGGGCAGCGGGAAGTGCACGGTCCTCGGGCATCGGCGTACTGCGGAACCGGTCACGCTGCGAGCGAATCTCCTCGCCCGAACCCGTCTCGGTAATATAACCGGCCTGCTGAGGACGCTGTCCATAGCGAGTCGAACGACCGCCCTGAACCATCAGAAAGCGCCCGTTATCGACAGAGGAACGCGAATTGACGTAGCCGGCGGCGTCCTGGAAACGACCGCCCTGCTGCGACGTCTCGCGTTCGTATGCCATCAGTTCGTCAAAGTAGGCATTGACGACCTCGCGCGGATTGAGTCCCAAAAAACGAGCATAGCTCGAAATCATGCCCTGCGCATAGCCGCGCGGCGGCATCGAAGCAAAGTTACCGGTCTCGAAAAACTCGATGATCTGCGGCCTGATTTTGATGGTGTTGGCGACCTGCTGAATGGAAAGGCCCATTCGGCGACGCTGCTCGAGCAGCATGTCACCAAAGCGTGCAGCCATCAGAATCCTCCAAACTCACGATCTTCACGTGCCATCTCGGCGTCGACAGATTCCAGCGCGGCAAGCCCCTCCTCGTCCAACAGGACCTCGCGCGGCTTGGAACCGTCGGGCGGGCCGACGACACCCTTTTCTTCCAGCATGTCCATAATACGCCCGGCACGCGCATAGCCAACCTTCAGGCGGCGTTGCAGGCCAGATGTGGAGCCCAGCTGCGATTCCACCACAATATGGGCGGCTTCCCAAATGAGCGGATCATCGTCTTGCGGCTCGGCGACTCCGGTGCGGACAATGCCGCCGCCACCAGCCATGGACATGGAAGCGGGCGCCACGGCGGACAGAATCTCCTCGTGGTAGTCGGGCTCGCTCTGCGACTTGACGAACTCGACAATCTCGTTGATTTCGTCGTCCGAGACAAAGCAGCCCTGGATACGGCGGGGCTTGCCCCAGTCGACCTTGGAGAACAGCATGTCGCCCAAACCGGTGAGCTTCTCGGCACCCATCTGGTCGATGATGACGCGCGAGTCGATGCCCGTGGCGACGTTAAAGGCGATGCGGTTGGTGATGTTGGCCTTGATAAGGCCCGTCACCACGTTGGAGCTGGGGCGCTGCGTGGCAACGATAAGGTGAATACCGGCGGCGCGGCCCAGCTGTGCAATACGCACGATCGAGGCCTCGACATCCTTACCGGCGACCATCATCAGGTCAGAGAGCTCGTCAATGATAATGACCAGGTAGGGCATCTTTTGCGGCGGGTTGTCGTAATGCTCAAACTCGCCGGCGGCCTGCTTTTCGTTATAGGTCGAAATCTTACGGACGTTGAGGCGTTCGAATACCTTCAGGCGGCGCTCCATTTCGGACACGGCCCACTGCAGGGCGCTCGCGGCCTGCTTGGGCTCGGTCACCACGGGCACATAGAGATGCGGCAGACCGTTATAGCCCGCAAGCTCGACGCGCTTGGGGTCGACCATGATCAGGCGAACGTCCTCGGGAAGGGCGCGCATGAGCAAGGTCGTGATGATGGAATTGATCATCACCGACTTACCAGAACCGGTCGTACCGGCGATCAACAGGTGAGGCATCTTGGCGAGGTCGGCGACGACCGGCGTGCCCTCGGCGTCGCGGCCGATGGCAAGCTCGAGCGGACCGCCCTTCACATAGGGCAGCACGTCGCCCAGATTGACGTTCTGGCGCTTGCGGTTGGGAATCTCGATGCCCACGAGCGAGGTGCCGGGGATCGGGGCAAAGATACGAACCGACTGGGCGGCGAGCGAAAGCGCAATATCGTCCTCGAGGCTCGAAATCTTGCTCACGCGCTCGCCCTCGCCAGGTTGCAGCTTAAAGGTCGTCACCGTGGGGCCGGCGATCCAGCCGACCACGCGGGCACTGCGGCCAAACTCAAGCAAGGTGGATTGCAGTGACTCAGCGGTCTGCTCCAGCTCCTTATCCGAAGACGCGGCAGAAGCCGACTGCGGGTTGGCATGTAGGATTTCGAGCGGCGGAAGCTTGAGGCCGTCCTCTTCTTCGCCCTCGTTATCTGCGGCGCCGCCGTCCGCTCCCCCATCACGAGCCGCAGCCGATTCGACAGCACTCGTGGCAGGCGCATCGGCAACCTTGGGATGCTTTAAGAAGTCGGGAATCTGAGGTGCGGCCGAAACAGGGTTCACGGCAAACGGCGGCTCGGACTCGTCAACCTTGTCCGGATCGTCCTCCATCGAAAGCTGTCCAGTGACCTGACCGCGCTTGGCGTGGCGACGCGGCAGCAAGGTTGTCTTGGCGGTCTCGAGCGGAGCCTCGTCGTCCTCGTCGTCACCCTCGGTGAGCTCAATCTCGCTATCGGACCAAGAAGGGTCGGGCTCGCTTGTGTTGAGCTTGGGCGCAGCCTTGCCCTTCTTGGCATGGCGGCGCGGCAGCAGCGTGGTCTTGGCGCGCTCGGCTTCAACCGACTCGGATACGTCGACAAATGGGTCATCGTCCTCGTCGTCATCCAAAACCGGGTCGACATCGCCACCCATGACCGTGGTCACCGCGGCGTCAGTCCCCTTCTGGCGCAGAATGCTCAGGTGCGGACGAGCGACGCCGGGAACAGACAGGGCCTCTTCATCGCCCCACGGGCTCGCATTGACATCGGCACGTCGACGCTCGGCAAAATCGGCAGCGCGATCGCGTGCGGAGCGCAAAACGCCACCCACCGAAAAGCCGATAATGACCAAACCAACGACGACAAGCCCCAGCAAGACAACCATGGCGATAGGTTTACCCAGGGCGTTTTGCAAGGCACTTGCGATAAAGGCGCCAATGTAGCCGCCCGACACGGAAAGGTTCTGCGGCGTAAACATAAGGTCGCACGAATCGCTCGTGCCCGGCACCATCAGCGAAAGAATGGAGACGACGGCGATAAAGACCAAGGCGCCGCCCGCAACAGAGCGCACGTTGAGCGGCGAGTCCTCACCCAAAAAGAGCGTGGCGGCAAACAGCAAGATGACGATCGGCAGCACGTAGGCGCCCAGACCAAAGCCCAGGTGGTAGAAACCGGCAACCGCAGCCGTCACGGGCGCTGTTGCCGGAGAGATCACGGCAATGAAGGACGCGATCGCCAAAACGGCGATGACCACACCGGCGATATCGCGATTGGCCGAAGGCTCGACCAAGGGCTCAAACTCATCGAACTCGGACTCGTGGCCCTTATTGGCACGCAGATGGGAACCGGCACCCTTAGCAGATGCCGGTTGGTTATTGGCCTTATTGCCTTTGGCGTTTTGTGCAGATCCGCGCGCCAAACTAAACCTCCATGACGACCGGGATGATCATCGGACGGGTGCGCGTACGGCTCCAGATAAAGTTAGAGAGCGAATCGCGCACGGCCTTGCGAATGGCATCGGAACCGCTGCTGGTAAAGCTGAACTTACCCTTCTCGATCGTCTTCATAATGGACGCGGAGGCATCCTCGGAGAACTGGTCGTCGATGGCAAACGAGACGCCGCGGCCCGAGAACTCGATGGCCTCGATCTTCTTATGTTTGAGGGAGACGATGGCAACGGCCGTGACCATACCGTCGTTGGCGAGCTTCTGGCGATCGCGCAGGACGATGGGGTCGGTATCGCCGATACGCAGGCCGTCGACGTAAACGACACCGGACTCGACGGGCGTACCGCGCTTGACGATACCACCGCGCATCTCGAGCGTGTCGCCGTTATCGAGGATAAAGATATGATCGTCCTTGATGCCCATCTTGCGGGCCAGCTGGGCATGGGCGCGCAGATGCACGGCCTCACCGTGAACCGGCATAAAATACGTGGGCTTGGCCATGGCCATCAGGAGCTTGAGCTCCTCCTGGCTACCGTGACCCGAGACGTGGACGAGAGCGCGGTTCTTATCCCACACGTCGCAGCCGAGCTTGGCCAGGCTGTTGACGACCTGCTGGACGGCCTTCTCGTTGCCAGGAACGGGAGTTGCCGAGAGGATAACGGTATCGCCCTCGTGGATGGAGAGCGTCTTGTGCTCGCCATTGGCCATGCGGGACAGGGCCGACAGCGGCTCGCCCTGCGAACCAGTGCACATGACGACGATCTTGTCGTCAGGCAGGTTATCGATATCGAAGGCATCGATGATATCGGCATCATCGATGTTGAGATAACCGAGCTCGCGCGCCACGCGGGTGTTCGTGAGCATGGAGCGACCGGTCACAACGACCTTACGGCCGCACTTGCGGGCGGCATCGCAGATCTGCTGCAAACGATGGATGTGGCTCGAGAACGATGCGACGAACACGCGACCCGGGGCGTTCTTGATGGCGTGCAGCAGGTTGGGACCAACCTCGGCCTCGGACTTGGTAAAGCCGGGAACCGTGGCATTGGTGGAGTCGGAAAGCAGCAGGTCGATGCCCTGCTTGGCAAAGCGGCTGATAGCGGCATAGTCGGGCGTGACGCCATCGATGGGCGTCTGGTCGAGCTTAAAGTCGCCGGTGTGCATAACGGTGCCCTGATTGGTGCGGATGAACACGCCCAGAGCGCCGGGGATGGAGTGCGTCATCGAGAAGAAGTCGAGCGAGATGCCGCCGAGGTTGACATGGCTGCCGCCCTTGACCTCGCGGAACTTAGGCGCGCGGATGCGGAACTCGGAGAGCTTGCCCTCGATAAAACCGAGCGTCAGCTTGCTCGAGAAGATGGGCACCTTGTTGTTGAGGTCCTGCAGCAGGTACGGAAGCGAACCGGTGTGGTCCTCGTGGCCGTGAGTGACGATGATACCGCGGAGCTTCTCCTCGTTCTCCAGAACATAGGTGTAGTCGGGAAGCACCAGGTCGATACCGGGCTGGGAGTCATCCGGGAACATAAGACCGGCGTCGACGAGCACCATGTCGTCGCCGCACTCGAAGACCGTCATGTTCTTGCCGATGCCGTCAAGGCCGCCGAGCGGAATGATCTTCAAAGGAGATGATTTTTTAGCTGCCATAGGTAAGTGTGGTTTCCTTTCTTCGAAACGGGTCTGGAACAACCGACGGGGCGCTTCTGGCAAACCGACCGCCGGGAACGTACAAACATGCATCACAGAGTCGATGCAATAACCACAGTATGATACCCATTTGCACAACAACAGACCACCCATGCATCAAAGCCCCATCTGAACTGGTCTATCCCGCCGGTTTCCCGTGGGGCGGGCGCTGATGAAGTTTCCTGCTCTACAGTCCTGCTCACGACGGAGGCCACATTAAGTGGCCTCCTGTTCGTGCGGAACTCGCGATAAACTTCATCAGCGCCCGCCCCACGGGAAACCTGCCAAAAAGGGACAGGTTTGTTTTGGTCGGTTTTATCTGGGAAGATGCTGCTGCGGCTATCTACAGATCTGAAATCTGACTACTGAATAGACTGTCTAGCTAAATAGCGAGCGGCACTAACCAGCCCTTTTGCTTGCGACCGGGAGGGGCGCATATGAAGTTTATCGCGAGTTCCGCACGCAAAGGAAAGCACTTAATGTGCTTTCCGTCTTGCGCAGGACTGTAGAGCAGGAAACTTCATATGCGGCCCTCCCGGGCGCAAACAAAAGGGCGACCCCTTAGGAGTCGCCCTTGCATGAGCTGCTTATGTACGGCTGTTACTCGGCGTCGTGGTGACGGCGGGGCTTGCGGCCTCCGTTGTCGCCGGGACGGCGCGGACGGTCGCTGCGCTCGGAGCGCTCGCGACGCGGACGCTCACGACGCTGGAAGTGCTCGCCGTCGCCCTCGGAGGCACCCTCGGCGCGAGCCGGGGCCTCAGGCTTGTCAAGACGATCGAGCGAGATCTTGCCACGGTCGTCGACCTCGATGACGACGACCTTGACCTCGTCGCCCACGTTGAGGACGTCCTCGACCTTCTCCACACGACCCTTGGCGACGCGGGAGATGTGCAGCAGGCCGTCCTTACCGGGCAGCAGATTCACGAAGGCACCGAAGGGCTGAATGGAGACCACGCGACCGGTGTACTCCTCGCCCGGCTCGGGAACCTTGATGATGAGCTTGATGCGCTCGACGGCCTGGTCGACGGACTCGCCGGTGCCGCCGACAAAGACGGTGCCGTCCTCCTGGATGTCGACCGAAGCGCCGGTCTCGTCCTGGATGCCGCGGATGACCTTACCGCCGGAACCGATGACGTCGCGGATCTTATCGGTCGGAACCTGGATGGAGACGATGCGCGGAGCGGTGCTGCGCGTGGTGTGGCGCGGCTCAGGGATCACATCGAGCATCTTCTGCAGGATGTACGCACGACCCTCCTTGGCCTGCTGCAGGGCGCGGGCCAGAATGTCGAAGGTGAGGCCGGTGGCCTTGTTGTCCATCTGCAGGGCGGTAATGCCCTCGGTGGTGCCGGTGACCTTAAAGTCCATGTCGCCCAGGAAGTCCTCGAGACCCTGGATGTCGGACAGGACCACGGTCTTGCCCTCCTCCTGGATCAGGCCCATGGCGATACCGGAGACCGGGCGCTTAATGGGCACGCCGCCGTCCATAAGGGCGAGCGTGGAGCCGCAGGTCGAAGCCATCGAAGAGGAGCCGTTGGACTCCATGACCTCGGAGACGACGCGGATGGCGTAGGGGAACTCGTTCTCGTCGGGGAGCACCGGAAGCAGAGCGCGCTCGGCCAGGTTGCCGTGGCCGATCTCGCGGCGCTTGGGGCTGCCCATGCGGCCGGTCTCGCCGGTGCAGAACGGCGGGAAGTTGTAGTGGTGCATGTAGCGCTTGCCCTCGGTGGGCTCGATGGTATCCAGACGCTGGCCCTCGTTGAGCATACCGAGCGACAGGACGGAAAGCACCTGAGTCTGGCCACGCTGGAACAGACCGGAGCCGTGAACGAGCGGCAGGTAGTTATCCTTCACCATGATGGGGCGAATCTCATCGGCGGCACGGCCGTCGACGCGCTCACCGGTCTCGACGACCATGGTGCGCATAGCCTTCTTCTCGAGCTTCTTGAGCGCCACGGGAATCTCGCGCTCCCAAGCGGCCTGCTCCTCCTCGGTGAACTCGGCACGGATGGACTCCTTCAGAGCCTCGACCTTACCGATACGGGAGAGCTTGTCGGCGTCGCGAAGGGCGGCTGCCATCTCGTCGTAGTGGGCGAAGATGCGCTCCTGGACCTCCTCGACGGGCTGGTCGAGCGGGTACTCCTTCTTGACGATGGCGCCGTTGACCTGCTCCCACTCGGCGACAAACTCGTCCTGAGCCTGGCAGAAGGCAGCAAGGGCCTCCTGGCCAAACTTCATGGCGGCGAGCATGTCGTCCTCGGAGATCTCCTCGGCGCCGGCCTCGACCATCGAGATGAAGTCGGCGGAGCCACCCAGCTCCAGATCCAGATCGGAGTTCTCGCGCTCCTCATAGGTGGGGTTGACGATAAACTCGCCGGTCTCCACGTTACGGCCGATGCGCACGCAGGCAAGCGGGCCCTCGAAGGGCACGCCGCCGAGCGTCATTGCCAGGGAAGCACCCATGACGTTGATGACGTCAAAGGGGTTGACCTGGTCGGCGACGAGCGAGGTGGCGACGATGTGCACCTCGTTGCGGAAGCCGTCCGGGAAGCTCGGACGAATCGGGCGGTCGATCATACGGGCCGTGAGCGTGGCCTTCTCGCTGGGACGGCCCTCACGCTTGAGGTAGCCACCCGGGATGCGGCCGGCGGCGTACATCTTCTCGTTGAAGTCGACGGTCAGCGGGAAGAAGTCGTAGTTCTTACGCTCCTTGGAGACGACCACGGTGTCGAGCATCGTGGTGTCGCCCTGCTTGACCAGACAGGCGCCGGTGGCCTGCTTGGCAAGCTCGCCGGACTCAAAGGTGTAGGTCTTGCCGTACAGCTCAAAGGTCTTGGATACGAGTGTCATTGTTCTCCTTTACCCCACAGGCCCCTTGCCTGCGGGCTTCTCATGTGACGCGGGCCCCCTGCCCCCGCCACGCTTCAGAGCGTGATTGTTCACGCCCTTACACAAAAAGAGCGCCCCGCTGCGCAGGACGCTCTTAGCATGTACAAATCCTACTGGATGTTGTCGCGGATGCCCAGAGCCTTGATGAGCTCACGGTACTCGACGATGTCGTTCTTCTTGATGTAGGAGAGAAGACGACGACGACGGCCGACGAGCATGAGCAGGCCACGACGGGTGTGGAAGTCCTTCTGGTGGGACTTCATGTGCTCGGTCAGCTCCTTGATGCGCTCGGTCAGGATGGCGACCTGAACCTTGGGGTTGCCGGTATCGACCGGGGTGTTACCGAACTGGGCAGTCAGCTCCGCCTTGCGCTCTTTGGAAACAGTCATTGTTTCACCTTTCGTTTTGCGTCGCCCACGGGCGACTCGATTCGCCTCGGACTGGGAAGCCGCCGGTGGAGCGAGCAACCAAGGTCGAGGTACCAACAGGTCGGTATGTTACCACAAGCAGCCCGTGCCTGCGCATCATCACCGACCCAACATGAATTCCATCGCACGGAGGCGCTGATCGGTGTGCGTCGCAGCCCACACATGCGAAAGCCCGAGCAAGAACGCCGCCGTATGCGTGTCGATCCTCTCGACCATAAGCGCATCGAAGGTCATGGACATGAGGGCGCGCAGCCACGCGACCTCACCGGTCGACACCAGCTCGGCACCCGGAACGCTCGACGCGCACGACCCGCACATGAGGCCGCCCGCCTGGGGCGAAAAATACGACAGCATCGGGTCTCCGCACAGCACGCATGCCGAAAAATCGGGTCGGTAGCCAACGTGCGACAGCAATTTAAAGACAAAGGCCGCCACGAGCAGGTCCATATGTGCCGCGTCGAGCCCGCTGCCGACAAGTGTGAGCGCCCGCTGCGTGATGGCAAAGGTAAACGGATCCTCGGCGTCCTCGAACGAGCACACGCGCGCGACCTCGGCGATCGCGCTTGCGGAGCATGTCATCTCGTAATCGGGCGCGGCGCCGAGCGGCGCCTCCATAAGCTCGGCCTGGGAAACCACGTCGAGCGACCGTCCATGCGCAAGCAGCAGATCAACGGTACAGAACATCTCGCAGCGCGCAGCCAGGCGTCCGCCGGGTTTGCGGGCGCCCTTTGCCACGGCACGAACCTGCCGACCCCGCTCGTCAAGCATCGTCAGGATCAGGTCCGTCTCTTTGAGCTTCGTCTTATCGAGCACGAGCACTTTCGTGCGATATGTACGAGAACCTGCCATACGCGCCGCGTGTCCCTAATCCTCGGCGTTATAGCCAAAGCGGCGAATCTGGGCCTCGTCGTCACGCCAGCCGGCCTTGACCTTCACGTCCAGCTCCAAAAAGACCTGGGTGCCAAAGATGCGCTCAAGGTCGCGACGGGCGTCGATGCCGATATGTTTGATCATCTCGCCGCCCTTGCCGATGATGATGCCCTTTTGGCCCTCGCGCTCGACGTAAATGGTGGCGTGCACGCGCAGCACCTTCTTGGTCTGCTCAAGCGCATCGCAAATCACACCCACGGAGTGCGGGATCTCATCACGGGTGCGGCGCAAGACCTTCTCGCGCACAAACTCGGCAACGAGCGTCTCATCGGAAGCGTCGGTACCCATGTCCTCGGGGAACCAACGCGGACCCTCGGGCAAAAAGTGCGCAACGGTCTCGATGAAGGCATCGACGTTAAAGTTCTTGACCGACGACGTCACGATCTCGTCGTCATATTCCATAAGCTCGTGGGCGGCCTTAAGCTGCTCCATGACCTGTGCGGGGTCGGCTTCATCGGCCTTGGTGAGCACCAGGACCTTCTTGCAACGGGCGCATCTGACGCGTTCGGCAACCCAGGCGTCTCCCCTGCCGATCGGTTTGGTGGCATCAATCAAAAACGCGACAACATCGACATCGTTCAGCTCGAACAGCGCACTTTTATTGAGCTCGGACCCTAGACCGTCCTTGGGCTTGTGGATACCCGGGGTATCGACAAAGACCAGCTGGTAGCCGGGGCGGTTGACGACGGCGCGCATGCGGCGGCGGGTCGTCTGGGCCACCGGCGAGGTGATGGCGACCTTTTTGCCATAGCAGGCGTTGAGCAGCGTTGACTTACCGGCGTTGGGGCGGCCGACCAAGGCCACGAAGCCACTGCGGAAACCGGGCTCAACGTCGCCAAAGCCCGCGAGGCTGTCGTCCTCGTCGCACAGGGCGTCGAGTTCCTCGTCGCTCATGCCCTCAAACGGGTCGAACTCCTCGACTTCCTCATAGGCCTCGGTCGCCTTAGCATCCGGGGACTCGTCGTCCAAAATTTCATCGATAGGCTGCATATTGTCGGACATGGGAATCCCTTTCTAAATAAAGCCGAGCGCGTGGGCAAATACCAGCAAGCCCACAATCGCGGCGGTGATTGAAAGTACGTATACCGAGGCGGCGGCGATGTCCTTGGCGCGTTTTGCCAGCGGATGGAGCTCCTGGGTCGCCAGATCGACAATGGCCTCCATGGCGGTATTGCACAGCTCGCCGTGAATCACCAGGCCGCAGCAGATGATAATCGTGGCCCACTCGGCAATGTCGAGCCCCACGATGCAGCCGGCAATGATGGTGCACACGCCCGCTACGAGCATAACCTTAATGTTGCGCTCGGTCTTGACGGCGCTGACGAAGCCCTCCATGGCGTAGGAGAACGACTTTAAAAAGGACGGATGGTCCTTGTTCGATCCGGGAATCATAAGCGGCTCCTAGTCGTGGGCATGGTTCGTGATGGGACCGACGTGGACCAACTTGGGGTCCTCGCCGCGCTCGAGCGCCAGATCGCGCAGGATAGCATCCTCACGGGCCTCCATGACCTCGGCCTCGTCGTCCTCGATGTGGTCATAGCCCAGCAGGTGCAGCATGCCGTGCACAAGCATCAGCCGGCACTCGTCGGCGGGGCTGTTACCAAAACCGGGAGCCTGACGAGCGATAACCTGCGGCGCCAAGATAATATCGCCGAGCTCGATCGTCTCGTCGGCGGGAATGTCCTCGCCAAAGGCCGAGTCACACTCAAACGAGAGCACATCGGTGGTACGGTCGATACCGCGCCACTCGTGGTTGAGATCGTGCATCTCGTCCTCGTCGACATACGAAAGGGAAATCTCGACTTCACGTTCAACGTCCTCGGCAGAAAGCACAAACTGGCAGATATGCTCCACTTCCTGCGCGTCGAGCAGCGTATCGAGCTCGGCATCGTTGCTGATCAATACACTCAACGGGACTCCTTTCGGTCGCGCGAGCGCTGCTCACGCACGTCATCATACGCATCATAGGCCTCGACGATCCTGCCCACCAGGGCATGGCGCACCACATCGGCGCGCTCCAGGTGCGAAAATGCCACATCGTCGACAAGGCCCAAAATCTTCTCGATATCGGCCAGGCCGCCGCGACGACCCACCAGGTCGCGCTGGCTCAGGTCGCCGGTAATCACAAACTTGGAGTTAAAGCCCAGGCGCGTCAGAAACATCTTCATCTGCTCGGGCGTCGTGTTTTGCGCCTCGTCGAGTACCACGAAGGCGTCGCTCAGCGTTCGACCGCGCATGTAGGCAAGCGGGGCGATCTCGATCACGCCGCGCTCCATAAGCTCATCGGTGCGCTCGCGATCCATCATGTCAAAAAGGGCGTCGTAGAGCGGACGCATGTACGGATCGATCTTTTCCTCGAGGGTGCCAGGCAAAAAGCCCAGGTTCTCCCCCGCCTCGACAACGGGGCGCGTAAGGACCAGGCGACCCACCTCGTGACGCTTGAGCGCGGCGACGGCGAGCGCCATGGCTAGATAGGTCTTACCGGTACCGGCGGGGCCCAGGCCAAACGTGATGGTATGCGAGCGGATGGCGTCAACATAGCGCTTTTGGCCGAGCGTCTTGGGACGAATGACGCAGCCGCGATACGACAGCAGCACGTCATCGCGCAGCGACGAGGCGTCGTGCTCTCCATCGCGCAGGACAGCCAAGCAACGCGAGACGTCGTCGGCAGACAGCGTGCGACCGGCAGCAGCCTCGCGAAAAGCGTGTTCGAAAAAACGCGCCACGAGTTCGACCTCGTCCGGGTCGCCGCTCACGGCAATCTGGTCACCGCGCGCAACCACATGGGCGCGAACCAAGTCTTCGACCGCGCGAAGGACAGCGTCGCCCGCGCCCAAGACGCGCGAGGGGTCAATCCCCTCGGGAACGGTAAGTCTAATCTTCGAGGCTTCCATGGACCTCCCTGCGAGCATGGACTAAGCCGGAATCGTCGACTCCGATGATAGCAACATCGAGCAGGCACGGGGCCTTGAGCCCGCAGACATCGTCAAGACGGGCATGATGGAACGAGCCGAGCGTCAGGTTGTCGCCATACTCGAGCACCGCACGCTCGACCGTGCCCACGCGGCGGCGGGCATCGGCAATCGCAAGCTCCTGTGCGGCGGAACGCATGCGGCGGCTGCGTTCGGCCATAATCTCGGGCGGCACCTGATCGGGCATATCGGCCGCAAGGGTACCGGGACGCTTGCTATAGCGGAAGACGTGCATGCGCGAAAAGCCCACGCGACGGCACAACGCCAGCGACTCCTCGAACTCCTCGTCCGTCTCGCCGGGGAAGCCGACAATGACGTCGCAAGAAAGTGACGCCTGCGGCAGATTGGTACGAATCATGCGCACCGTGTCCTCAAAGGCCTCCGCACTATAGGGGCGACCCATGCGATGCAGGGTCGCCGTACAGCCGGACTGCACGGGAAGATGCAAGAACGGCGCGATACGCTGCGGATAGCGCGCCATCACTTTGAGCAGGCGCTCGGAGATGTCCATAGGCTCCACTGAGGAAATGCGCACGTGGGCAATCGTAGTGCGCTCCATAATTGCCTCGAGCAGCTCATCGATCTCCACGTGTTCGTCAGTCGCGCTCTTGCCGTCATAGGCGCCCAGGTTCACGCCAGTCAGCACCACCTCGGGCACACCGGCCTCCTGGGCCTCACGCACCTGCTCGAGTACGGACTCGACGGGCACGGAGCGCTCGGGGCCGCGCGCCTTCCACACGATGCAATACGTGCAACGGTGATTGCAGCCGTCTTGGATCTTCACGCCCAGACGCGAGCGCCCCAGGGCATCGACCACATCGCTGTCGCTGCAAGCGGCCACACTATCGGATTCGACACCCAGCACCTCGCAGACACGCTCGGCGACGTCGATTTTAGACGGTTCGGCAATGACGCGGTCCGAAAGCTCTAGTAGTTCTTCGGGATGCAAGTTGACGACGCAACCGGTCACGACCACGTAGGGCTTACCTGGATATGACAGCGCATGACGGACGGCCTTGCGGGTCTTAGCCTCGGCCTCGCCCGTCACGGCGCAGGTATTGATTACGATCAGGTCGGCATCCTGGGGCTCCACCATCGCAAAGCCCAGGCGCATAAGATCGGCAGTGATACGGTCGGACTCAACCCGGTTGACGCGGCAGCCAAGGTTGACGACGGAAATATGGGGTGCGAGCAAGCGGGCTCCTTAATCGAGGATATCGTCGAGGGCGCTCTTGATACGATCGGTTACCGACTTCTTGCCGGAAGCTACGTCATCGCCCATCTCGTCGGCAAAAGCGCGGAGCAGCTCGCGCTGCTTGTTGGAAAGGTTCGTGGGAACGACCACGCGCAGCTGCACGACCAGACGACCGCGTGAGCCGCCACCGCCGATGCGCGGCATGCCAAAGTTGTTGACGCTGACGGTGTCGCCATACTGCGTACCGGCAGGGACGCACACCTTGACGACCTCCTCGGGCATAATGCCCTCGACCTCGATCTCGCAGCCGAGCGCGGCCTGCGCGATGGAGATATCGCTCACCAGGTACAGGTCATCGCCATTGCGCTTAAAGCGCTCGTGATCGGCGACGCGCACGTTGACGATCAGGTCGCCCGAGGGCTCGCCACGAAGACCAGCCTCGCCAAAGCCGCTCACGCGCAGCTGGCGACCGGTCGAGACGCCGGCGGGAATATCGATGTCGATCTTTTCGTGCGAAGGTGTGCGGCCCTGACCGTCGCAAGTCTCGCAGGGATGATCGATGACCGTGCCCTCGCCGTGGCAGTCGGGGCAAGGCGAAGAGGACTGGACCTGGCCTAGGAACGAGCGCTGGACCGTGGTGACATAGCCCGTGCCGTGGCAGCGGCTGCACTGCTTTTCGGTCGCACCGTCAGCCTTGCCCGTACCGTTGCAGTCCTCACAGGGAGCAAGGCGGTCATAGCTGATCGTCTTTTTGCAGCCAAGCGCAGCTTCCTCGAGCGTCACCGAAAGCGAGATGGCCATATCGCGACCGCGACGGCGCTCGCGCCGGCTGCGGGCACCACCGCCGGCGCCGCCGCCAAAGAATGACGAGAACAGGTCATCCATGCCCATACCGCCAAAGATATCGTTGATATCGACATAGCCGGAGCCACCAGGGCCATCGGCGGTACCAAAGCGATCGTAGTTGGCACGCTTCTGCTCATCGGAAAGAACAGAATAGGCCTCGTTAAGCTCTTTGAATTTGGCCTCGGCCTCGGGGTCGTCCGAAACATCCGGGTGTACCGTACGGGCTTTCTTTAGAAACGCGCGCTTAATGGTCCGCGCGTCGGCATCCTTATCGACACCAAGTACCTCGTAGTAATCCCTATTTTCCGACACGACCGAATCCTTCCGACTTTCAATATTGTCACAGTGCGTCCTATACCCATGCAGGGCCGGCCGCAAACAGAGGGTTTGATGTTATTGCATCCCGTAGGGCGAAAGCATCGCGCGCTGCGAGCAGCTCGCAAACCACACCGACACGAGCGCGAACATGAAGCCGTTGGCAAAACCGTTGGCAAACTGCATCGCGCCACGCTTCCACCACAGCAGGCTGCGATGAAGCACACCGTCCGAAAGCACCATGAACAGGCCCATGGTAAACGGAATAAAGCACATCACGGCAAAGGCCGAGAACACTCCCGAGATGGCCGACAGCACCAAAAAAGGCGCCACAATGCCCATCAGGTAAAAGCCAGTACGAGCTTTGCCTTCCAAGCGCTCGGCCTCAACATGGGCGCGGCCGACCAGGTCGCCGCCCGCGGCACCGTTAGTGCCAGCATGGCCCATGCCGCTAATGCGGACCTCGTCGCCATCGTGCGTGCCGGCAGGAAACTCAATCGTCTGCTCGGAGGTCACACGGGTTCGCCCGCTGCCACCGCAATCGGGGCAGGGGTCGGCCACGACCTTACCGGAACCGCCGCACTCGGGGCAGACCGACTGGAACGTGCCCGCACCAAACAGGAAGGACAGGTCGACGTCGATGTGGCCGCGGCCACCGCAGCTCGGGCAGGTATGGGCATGCTCAGACGAAACGGAGCCCGAGCCGCCGCAGTTGCTACAGGTATCGAAGCGCGTGTAGCGGACGGTCTTGCGGGCACCGCCCTTGGCCTCCTTGGCGTCGAGTTTGATATCGACGACCACGTTGGCGCCGTTCTCGGGATTGTAGGCAGCCTGGCCGCGACGCTGCTGGCCCCAGGCGCCACCAAAGGGAAAGCCGCCCTCAAAGGGATTGCCATAGCCCGTGCTGCCGGCGTAGCCGCCACCATAGGGCGAAGCCGTAGGAGCACCGGCAAAGGGATTGCCAGAACGCATGGCGTCGTAGCGCGCACGTTTTTGCTCATCCGAAAGCACGGCGTAGGCCTCGGAAACCTCTTTAAACTTTTCCTCGGCATCCAGCTCTTTATTGACGTCCGGATGGAGCTTACGGGCCTTTTGCTGGAAGGCCTTTTGAATATCACGCGAGGTGGCGTCCTTGGAGACACCCAGAATCTCGTAGTAATCTTTTTCGTTCATCGTCGCCATGCGCGGCAACCTCCTGCTCAAAGCAGCGTATATATTCCGGTAATTCTACCCGAGCGGCCTAAGCTAGATCCCAAAACAGCTCGAACAGAACATTTCCATCGAGCCAGCCCAGATGGGTCGGCGCCAGACGGGCACAGGTGCGGCCAGCGATGACATCGACAGAGGCGATAGGCCCCGCATGGGTATCACCGTGCTCGGGCACCCAAGTGGCAAGCCCAAGCTCAAGAGCGCGATCACAAGCCGCTGCCAGTTCATCGGCAGGGATGACACGAGACGCGCGAACCAACAGGTCGGAATCAACACCGCGCGTCATGCGACAAGCGAGCATCAGGTCCTCGGCCGCCGCCTCGCGCCGCGACAGATACTCGGCATCAAACATCGTCGCGGCATCGTCGCGTTGTACCAAACGCACGCGGTGAAAGTCACCACGGGGAGCCACGCCGGGAAACAGTCCAGCCAAGCGGTCGAAATCCTCGTCGTCGAGCATGCCCGCGGCAGAACGACCCAGGCCCAGGTAGCCCCGACCAGTCCAGTAGGCGATATTATGGGCACATTCATGCCCATCGAGCGCGTAGCTCGCCACCTCATACGGGTGATAGCCGGCGGCACCCAGGAGCTCGCGTGCCACATCCATGCAGGCGGCCTGAAAATCCTCATCAGGCTCGAGCGACTCGTCACGGCACGCCATGCGATAGAGTGGCGTGCCCTCCTCGAGCGTGAGCGGGTAGACCGACACATGATGAGGCGCCGCCGCCAACACGCCATCGAGCGTGCGCTGCCAACTCGCCGCCGTCTGCCCGGGAAGGCCACACATAAGGTCGCACGACACATCGAGGCCAGTGTCCTTTACCGTCGCGATAGCCGCGAGTGCCCGATTAGCATCGTGAATGCGGCCAATAGCAACCAGCTCGGTATTGTCGAGGGTTTGCACGCCCAGAGAGATGCGCGTGACACCCGCCTCGGCAAGCGCGGTGGCGAGCTCGGCGGTCAGGGACTCAGGATTGGCTTCGCAAGTAAATTCAACGGGCTTGCACCACATGGAGATACGACGGGCAAGTTTCACCAGGCGCTCCCCAGCCAGTGACGGCGTGCCGCCGCCAATATAGACCGTGCGGACCTGCGCAAGCGTCCCGGCGTCGCCAAAGGAATCGAGGCGCGCATACAGCTGCTCAAAATAGGAATCGAGCGCAGCATCCAAATCACACAGAGCAAAGCTGCGCGAGTCAAAGTCGCAATAGCGGCATTTTTGAGCGCAAAACGGCACATGCACGTACAGCGCGGTAACGGCCACCCTTAAGCCTCCAGTGGATGAGCGGGCACCGACTCACCGGCGGCAAGCGCGGCCTCGCAGGCCACCACATCGCGCTCGATATCATCGACCAGCGACATGAACTCCTCGTACGTAGAGCAACGCACCACCTGAGCGCGCCAGGCGGCGGCATGGGGCATGCCTTTTAAGTACCAGCTTGCGTACGTGCGGGCGCGCGACATGAGCGGCAGAAGCTCGTGCGTCAACGTCAGGTGCTCGCGCAGAGCCTCCAGGCGCTCGACCGAGGAGCGAGAAGGAACCGGCGTGCCATCGAGTGCAAGGGCTCGGGCATCGCCGAACACCCACGGATTGCCGTAGATGCCGCGCGCGATAAACA
Source organism: Collinsella sp. AF29-7AC (assembly GCF_003475665.1). Lineage (NCBI taxonomy): Bacteria > Bacillati > Actinomycetota > Coriobacteriia > Coriobacteriales > Coriobacteriaceae > Collinsella > Collinsella sp. AF29-7AC. The sequence goes on along the minus strand of NZ_QRQX01000007.1, from coordinate 84,059 downwards.
CCGCGCTGGCACCCGAGCCGTGCAGATGCTCAGCAGCGTCCTCGGCCGAGAACACATCGCCCGAACCAATCACGGGAATCTCGACAGCGTCGGCAACCTCATCGACGACCGACCAATCAGCCTGGCCCGTGTAGAGCTGCGTGGCGCACCGACCATGCACGGCGACTGCGGCAGCCCCTGCGCCCTCAAGCATCTGGGCAAACGTCGCGGCATTACGGTCCTCGGCATAAAAGCCCTTGCGGATCTTGACGGTCACGGGCACATGCGCCGCGCCCACCGTGGCCTCGACGATCTTCTCCGCCAGGTCGGGCGTGCGCATGAGCGCCGAACCCTCGCCCTTGGTGACAACCTTGCGAGCCGGGCAGGCCATGTTGATATCGATCAGCGACAGGCGATCGCCAACGCGCTCCTCGACGGCGGCGACGGCGCTCGCAAACTGATCGGGCTTGGAGCCAAAGAGCTGCACGCAAATCTGCTGCTCCTCGTCGGCCGGCAGCACCAGGCGCCACGTTTTGTTGCTGGCATAGGCAAGGCCTGCCACGCTCACCATCTCGCTGTAGGCAAGGTTGGCACCACGGCGGCGACACATGATGCGATAGGCGGGGTCGGTAACGCCCGCCATGGGAGCCATAAGGAACGGCTGCTCGGCATAGGCGCCCAGCAGCCGCTTGCTGTAATCAGAAAGCGCCATGGACCTACTCGTCCACCTTGAGGATCGCCATAAAGGCCTCCTGCGGGACCTCGACCGATCCGATGGCCTTCATACGCTTCTTGCCCTCTTTCTGCTTCTCGAGCAGCTTGCGCTTACGCGAGATATCGCCGCCGTAGCACTTAGCAAGAACGTCCTTGCGACGCGCCTTGACGGTGGAACGGGCGATGATCTTGTTGCCGATAGCACCCTGGATGGGAACCTCGAACAGCTGACGCGGGATGATTTCCTTGAGCTTGTCGCACAGGCCACGGGCCAGGCCATATGCCTTGTCCTTATGGACTATAAACGAAAGCGCGTCCACCTCGTCGCCCGAAAGCAAAATATCGAGCTTCACGAGCTCGGAGGGACGGTACTCGTTGAACTCGTAGTCGAGCGAGGCATAGCCCTTGGTGCGGCTCTTGAGCTGATCGAAGAAGTCCAAGATGAGCTCGGCGAGCGGCATATCGAAGCGCATCTCGACCGATTTGCTCGTCAGGTGGATCATATCGGTTGTGACGCCGCGGTGCTCAATGGCGAGCTGCATGACGGCACCCGTGTACTCAGGCGGGCAGATGATCTTTGCCTTGAGGTAGGGTTCCTCGATACGATCGATGCGTGTGGCCTCGGGAAGGTCCTGCGGACTGCGGACATCGATCATTTCGCCGTCGGTCTTGTAGACGTGATAGTCGACCGAGGGACTCGTGGCAATGAGGTCCAGGTTGAACTCGCGCTCCAGGCGTTCCTTGACGACTTCCATGTGCAGCAGGCCCAGGAAGCCCACGCGGAAGCCAAAGCCGAGCGCCACCGAGGTCTCGGGCTCCCACACCAACGACGGGTCGTTGACGTGCAGCTTATCGAGGGCGTCGCGCAGATTCTCGTAGTCCTTGTTGTCGATCGGGAACAGGCCCGTGTAGACCATGGGCTTGGCCTCGCGGTAGCCCGGAAGCGGCTCGGGGCAGGGGTTCGACGCCCACGTAAGGGTATCGCCCACGCGAACGGCCTCGGGGTCCTTCAAGCCCGTGACCACATATCCGACCTCGCCGACCGTCAGCGCGTCGACCGGGGTCTCGGCAGGACGCTTGACGCCCACGCCGTCGACCAAAAAGTCGCCCTTGGCCTGCATCATAAGCAGGGTATCGCCCTTTTTGATGGAACCATCGAAGACGCGCACCGTAGCCACCACACCGCGATACTCGTCAAAGTACGAATCCAAAATGAGCGCTTTGAGCGGAGAGTTTGCATCGCCCTTTGGCGGCGAAATCAAAAAGACGATGGACTCCAGCAGATCGTGAATGCCCTCGCCGGTCTTGCCCGAGACGCACACGGCATCATCGGCGGGAATCGCCAGGTCGTCCTCGATCTCGGTCTTAACCTCATCGGGATGGGCCGAGGGCAGGTCGATCTTGTTGATGGCGGGCACAATGTCCAGATTGGCGTTCATGGCGAGCGTCGCGTTGGAAACGGTCTGCGCCTCGACGCCCTGCGTGGCGTCGACAACGAGTACCGCGCCCTCACAGGCTGCCAGCGAGCGCGAGACCTCGTAGGTAAAGTCAACGTGGCCCGGCGTATCGATCAGGTTGAACTGATACGTCTCGCCATCATCGGCGTCATAGGACACGCGAACGGCATTGGACTTGATCGTGATGCCGCGCTCGCGCTCGATATCCATGGTATCGAGCAGCTGCGACTCCATGTCGCGCTCGTCGACGGTATGGGTGAGCTCGAGGATGCGGTCGCTGATCGTGGACTTGCCATGGTCGATGTGCGCAACAATTGAGAAGTTGCGGATGTGGGAAATGTCAATTGAAGTATTCATGCGGACTATCTTACCCGAGCGATACAAAAAATGGAGCCTGTTCCATAAAACAGGCTCCATTTATGCGCGTAATCTGTGTGGTGTGAAATTTACAACTTAGGCGTTGATGCTGTTCACGAGCTTGGCAAGACCGGACTTGCGGTTGGAAGCCTGGTTCTTGTGGATAACATGCTTGGCGGCAGCCATGTCGAGACGCTTGGTGACGGTCTTGAGGGCAGCCTGGGCCTTCTCGGCGTCGCCCTCGGCGACGGCGGACTGGACGTGCTTGGTCAGCGTCTTGAGCTCGGACTTGACAGCCTTGTTACGCATGCGAGCTGCCTCATTGGTGCGGATACGCTTCTTCTGAGACTTGATGTTTGCCACTTCTGGAGTTCCTTTCGAGTTCCTTGCAAAAAATGTATGACACCTCTGAGACACGGTGAGGTCATGCAAGCGCCTACTATAGCACGCTCCCTCTCAAAGGGATAGAACGAATTTGTCAAATAGGCAGGTATCATCACGATTTTCTCAAGATGTTCGTAATCCAGAGCAAAAGCGCCGTCTGAGAATCGGCCGAACCCTTGAGCGCGAGCTCCACATCAACGGCACCCTCGAGCGCTGCGACGAGCTCGGTCATCGAAAAACGACGCGCCCAGGTAAGGTGATTCTTGACCTGCCAGGACTGGAGCTTGAGCGTTGCGGCCAGCTCGCGACCCTGCCCACGCGCGTCGAGCGCCTTGGCGACGATAAGCTCGCGAATGCGACCGCACAGCAATGTGTAAGTCCACACGTAGCTCTTGGAGGGCAGGAGCTTAAAGAGCTCGAGCGAACGCCGCATATCGCGAGCCGAGACGGCGTTGAGGAAGTCCCAGGGTTGGATCTCGGCCGTACGTACAATCCAGCGCTCAACATCGGCAAGTTCAATCTGGGGCGACTCGACCATCTGGGCAAGCTTAGCCAAGTCGTTATCGAGCATGCGCGTGTTTTCGCCCGAACGCGAGACGAGCTCCTCGGCGGCCGCCGTCGAAATCGACTTACCGCGCTGCGTCGCCATCTGCTGAACACGGCGCGGCAGTTCCCAGCGCTTGGTACCCGAGCAATCGACGATAGCCTTCTTGTCGATCTTGGCGATTGCCTTATACAGGCGCGTATTCTTGGCAAGTGAGTCGGCGATGATGAGGCAGACCGTTGTTGGGCTGGGACTCGCCAGATACCCAACGAGCGGCTCCGAGACCGCCTTGGCGAGCTTTGAGCAGCCATCGAGGATTACCAGACGAAACTCGCTGCCCATCGGAAAGGTGTTAAGCGATCCGATAATGGACTCGATATCGGGGTCCTTGGTCATGTCTCGCTCGTCGAGGTTGAACTCGACCATACCCGATTTTTCCAGACGCGCTTTCATACGCGAGACGGCGTGGTCGCGCTTAACTCCGTCGGTACCGACGATCAGATATGCCGGCAGCAAACCGGTTTCGGACATTGCGCTCCCCTCCCGCAGGCCTTCGTATTCGTTCCGTGCCATTCTAGCCCAGGGGCCCACCACACGCCAACGACGTCGTCAAGGTCGCTGGCATCGCATCGCAAAGCCATTCGCAGTCGGTGTGACGGTAATGTCGCCGTGTTCGATGGTACACGCGAACACACCACCCGCTTCCTTAACGGCATCGATGCAGGCATCGGACGGATGGCCGTATCGATTCCCCTCACCGGCGCTTGCGAGGGAAAGCTCGGGCTTCAGGACGTCCAGCAACTCGCCATCGACTGAAACCTTGGAGCCGTGATGCCCAAGTTTAAGGACATCGATATCCCCCACCTCCTGCACGAATTCCCGCTCTTGGTCGAGCTCGGCATCACCGGTGAGAAGTATTCGCAGGCCCTTGCCTTCCTGAACATAAGAGAGCAGCAGGACAAGCGAGTCCTCATTTCCCTCGCCATCCACGAACTCGAATGGCCACATCACGCGAGCGCAAAATGAGCCGATGTCGACCGTATCCCCACGGCGCACCTGCCGATACTCCACGCCAGGTCGGTTCAATACCTCGGCAGGAGCATCCTCCAGCGCATCCGCCGCCACGGCAATCGTTCCGACCGAAAACTGTTCGAGCACGGCAGGCAAACCACCCCAGTGGTCCTCATCCCAATGCGTCACAAAGACGGCATCGATATGGTGCACGTTATTGCGAACCAACGCCGCAACCACACGCTCGTCGAGCCCGCAGTCGACGAGAGCTACTGCGCCGCCTTGGCGGATAAGAATCGCATCGGCCTGGCCCACATCGAGCACCGTCACCGAAGGCGGAGCGAATCGATCCCAATAGACGTACGGAATCGCAGCCAAGAGCATCAGGCATGCAAGCCCCACCGCCATAGGACGTGCACGGGGACGCGGCCACCAGACCAGCAGAACCGCCAGAAAACACGGCACTAGGTAAATCCACATGCTATCGGGCGGCACGCTCACGTATGCACCCGGCACGGCGGCAAACAGCTGCTCGAAGAACAGCGCGCAACGGGCGGCAATCATGGGCACAACGAGCGCCCAAGTCCGCAACGGTCCCACGAGCGAAAAGGGAGCCAGCGCGATCGACACAGCGAGCAGAACGCTCACCACCGGACCGATGACCGCATTTGCCAACGGAGCAATGAGCGAGAATGTAACGAAGGCAGGAATGGTAATGGGAAGTGTCGCCAGTTGCGAGCACAGCGTGACGGAAAGCACGCTGGCAACGCCCGATGGCACACCTAGCTCACCCAACGCGTAGGTCGCATAGGGACAAAAACACAGAATGGCTAAGACGCTGGCGCATGAAAGCTGAAAGCCCATCTCGAACAGCACCGTCGGCCGCAGTAGCACAAAGATGGACATGGTTACGAAGAGTGCCGAAAGGCCGTGCCGACGACGCCCCGCGCCGTTTACGACAAGCGTCACGAACACCATGCAGCACGCGCGCACGGCCGAGGGAGACGCGCCCGTAAAGGCAGCGTAGCCCACAAGCGTTATCGCCAATATCGCCCGCTGAAGACCACGTGAGCACCGAGTCTTTTGCAATACACCCTCGATTACAAACCCCACGATAGCCAAATGGCTGCCCGAGACTGCGATAAGATGCGCCGTTCCCGTCACCGAAAACCAGTCGCCCGCCGGCTGGGCGCGCAGCTCGGCCGAACGACCGCAGACGACACCGGCTATGAGCGCACGCGCCGGGTCGGTCGCAGGCGCGATGGACGCAAGCAGCCCATTTCGCAGCCGAAGCAGCGGCCTCGGAGAACCCTCATCGACCGACACAATCCGAACGGCTTTAACCTTGCGCACCTCGCCTCGAAGCACGCGCGATCGTCCATACGCATCGTTCTCAAAACGTGACACGCGACCGATAACACGCACGTGCGCCCCGACCTTGAACTCACGGTCACACGATAGGCGAACCGTTGCCAAGTTCTTACCGTCCGAGCGTGCCTCGCAGGTATAGGAATACACGTCGTCATTTATGGATGGGTCACCCTGCACGACAAACTCGAGACTGCTTGCCGCTCGACCGTCGAGCGTCTTCGAGGCGTTGAGCGCACCCACGGCCCACCACGCCGAAACGACCGCACCCGCCACGAGACCGACGGACGCGGCATACAGCCACCGCTTCAAAGGGGCAAGCCGCGCACAAGAGTGAGCCAGCACAACGAAAACCGCTGCCGCAACGGGAATGGCCCATAGCGGCCCGACCGCCGTCGCCCGCTCCCTCAGCAGCGCATCAGCGGCTATGCTGAGCACCAAGGCGCAGCTCACGCACATGCCGGCACACAGGGCCATCGTCCACGGAATCAGGGGCCGCGGAGGCATCACGTGCTCTCGCTCGGTCGTACTCATACGCAGATGCAATCTTTGATTTTGGCAAGCTTCTTCTCGCCGATTCCCGACACGCGCATCAGATCGTCAACCGAAGCAAAAGCACCGTTCTTTGTCCGTTCATCGATAATCGACTGTGCCATTGAGGGACCGATTCCCGAGAGCGTCTGCAGCTCTGCCGAGCTTGCCGTATTAATGTTTACTAGGCCTGTTGCGCCACCGACGCCTGATGATGCGGAAGTCCCACCATCAACACCGGCTTCCGCAATGGACACCTGCTGCTCCCCTACCGTTGGAACGTGAATTTTTTGTCCATCAGTGACCTTGGATGCACGATTAAGCCCCGTAACGTCTGCTTCGGGCGCCAGCCCGCCGGCGGCATCAATCGCCTGAGCCACCCGCGCCCCGTCTTTGAGGCGATATACACCGGGTGACACCACGGCGCCATCAACATCGACATAGACCTCTGCCGCGGCAGACGCCTTAGGCGAAGAGCCTTCAGATGTCTTTCCACTCGAAGCATCGCCGGATCCCGGCTCCACTAACGTGCCCGAACCATCAGTGCGCTCAAACGACACACCGCCGGCACCGCCGCCAAAGTTCGCCATTGCCAGTCCACTCGCCATCGCAATGACGACCAGTATCGCCATCACCACTGCCTTATGACCGAGCAGTTTGCCCGCCCAGCGGTCCATCTTTTTGACTCGTTCGTGTTGTTCGCGCTGCGCCATAGCAAAACCTCCCAACATCATCGTGTCAGGAAAGGAGCTCCGCAACAGCCACGCCCCAAAACCGGTTTTCGAGGTCAAAACAAAAGCTGACCAAAACCTTGCACAAATCTGTCCATTTATTCAGGCACACGTCAGCAAATGAACACTTAGCCGCAAAATGCCCAGATAGCAAAAGACCGACGATGCAGGCGCATCGTCGGTCTATGCACAAATTTACTCGTAATCTTGGTAAATCTCACGCGGAGCAAGCTCCGAATGTTTGCGTTTTAAGGTCTTAGGGGCCTTATATGTGTTGCTCTCGAAGTCGATGTACTCGGTCTGCTTGAGCAGGCGCTCAATCATCTCCTCGTGATCAAACAGTTCCCAGGCCTCATGCACGGCATCGAGTTTAGCGTGCGTCTCGGGACGGCGCGGCATAAACAGCGTGCAGCAGTCGGGAGCGGCCTCAGTCGAGATATCGAATGTACCGATCTCCTCGGCACGTGCGATGATCTCCTGCTTGTCCGAACCGATGAGAGGACGGAACACGGGGATCTTCACGGCCTCGTTGACGGCCATGATGTTCTCAAGCGTCTGGGAGGCAACCTGCCCAAGCGATTCGCCCGTAACGATAGCCTTGGCACCCTCGATGTGTGCAATGCGCTCAGCAACCGAATACATAATGCGGCGGTACATGATCACGCGCAGGTTGCTGGGGCAGGTAACCGAAATCTCACGCTGGCAGTCGCCAAACGGCACCACGTACAGACGACCGATCTGGACACCCGGCGCAAGCGCACGGATGATGTCCTGCACCAAATACTCGCTCGTATCGGGCGTCTGCGGACGACCGGAGAAATGCACCGGCACGCACACCGCGCCGCGACGCGCGAGCATCCAGGTCGCCACCGGAGAATCGATACCCGACGACAGCAGCGTCACGACCTTGCCGGCAGAACCCACCGGCAGACCGCCCACGCCGCGCTCAGAGCGCGCGTACACATAAACGCTGCCCTGGACCACCAGTACGTGCACCATTGCATCGGGGTCGTGCATTTGAACCTTTTTATCGGGGAAGGCCTCACACAGTACCTCGCCCACCTGACGATTGATATCGATCGAGGTGAGCTCATAGTCAGTATTGGAGCGCTTGGCGTGCACCTTAAACGAATCGAAGGAACCAAACTCGCGCAGCGCCTTCACGGCGGCGGCGCAGTACTCCTGCGGGTCGCGGTTGGTGTGATACGCCAAAGACACACGGGCAACGCCGGGGACGGTGCGGATGACACGCGCCGCCTCGTCGGCCTGATGCTCGTTAAAGGTCACGAGGATATAACCGGAAATTCGAGACACGGCGTTCACGGAAAAGGCGGCCAAGGCCGCCTTAATGTTATCCATGAGGATATGCTCAAAATGTGCGCGGTTCTTGCCCTTCAGTCCAACCTCGTGATAGTGGACTAGGCAGACGCGAGCCGCCATTTAGGCTTCAGCAACCTTGTGGCCGAGCGCCTTCTCGTAACGGGCCTCGTCGTAAGAGATGTCGCCGTCGACAATCTCGTCCATAGCCATCGAGATGGTATCGGCACCGGAAAGCCCGATGGTGATGTCATCGACATCCTGGACGGCAAGCACGCGGTTGTGCTGGCCACGCAGCATGCTATTGATGTCGCAGGCGCGCTTGGAGGCAAGCGAAGCGAGCAGGAAGCGGTTGTGATCGGTCTTCTCCAGAAGATCGTCAATACAAGGCTTTACAACGGACACGGACCTCAGATCCTTTCATGCATATCGAGAACGCGAACGAGCTCATCGGTCGCGCGGTCGAGATCGTCATTCACCACGACGTCGTCGTAGCGGTCGGCAAGGGCAAGCTCATCGGCGGCGTTTGCCATACGCAGCTCAATCGTCTCGGGCGTCTCGGTACCGCGACCGACTAGACGCTCGCGGAGCACCTCAAGCGAAGGCGGCTTGATAAAGATCAGCACGGCCTCGGGGAAACGCTCCTTCACCTGCAGGGCGCCCTGGACATCGATCTCCAAAATCAGAGACGAGCCCGAGGCGAGCTTGGATGTGACCTCGCTCACCAACGTGCCGTAGCAGTTACCGTGGACCTCGGCCCACTCAACAAACTCACCGTTTGCCACGCGGCGGTCGAACTCCTCACGCGTCAGAAAAAAGTAGTTGACGCCGTCGACCTCACCTTTGCGTGGTGCTCGCGTGGTAGCCGAAACCGTCAGACCCAGGTTCGAGCGGCGCTCGCGCACACGAGTGACGAGCGTACCCTTGCCTGCGCCTGACGGTCCAGAAATCACAAAGAGCTTGGAATCCTGAGCGCTCACTTATTTGGTCAGCTGCTCGAGGAGCTGCTCGCGCTGACGGACGCCGAGGCCCTGGACGCGACGAGTAGCGGAGATACCGAGCTCCTCCATGATCTTGGCGGCCTTGGCCTTGCCATAACCGGGGAGAGACTCGATGAGGGTGGAAACCTTCATGCGGGAAGCGATGGGGTCATCGGAGTTGAGCACGGACTCGAGGGACTTCTCGCCCTTCTTGATCTGCTCGCGAAGCTCAGCGCGGGCGTGACGTGCGGCAGCAGCCTTCTCAAGAGCCTGCTTGCGCTGCTCGTCGGTAAGCTGAGGGAGTGCCATTCGTACCTCCAAATAGTTGGGTTATATCTGATTCAATAATTGGCATTTTAGCACGTAGAACGTACAAAATGCCTAATCGCGGCTCCATAGGTTAGACGATACCCGCAAAAAGTGCAATATACTGCGCCCAAAGTTAAGCCCCTGACCTGCGATTCCACACAAAGGATGGGAAAGTTTACGCAGGCACAGGGGCTATTTTGTGCTAATGAGACCCAAAAGTGGTGACTTAGGGGAATCTTTTACGCGACGTTTTCGACCAGCTCGGCGACGATGGCGTCAAAGGCGGCAACCGGATCGTCGGCACCGGTGATGGGACGGCCCACCACAATGTGGCTTGCGCCACGCTCGATAGCCTGGGAAGGCGTCGCCACGCGGGACTGGTCACCAAGGGCGGCACCCACCGGACGCACACCCGGAGTCACGATCAGGGCATCAGGACCCAGCAGCTCACGCATGTCGTGAGCCTCCATCGGCGAGCACACGATGCCATCGATGCCATTGGCCTGAGCAAGCTTTGCCAAGCGGGCGGCCTCCTCGGCCACGGGCGACTCGACGCCGATCTCGCTCAAGGCATCCTGATTCATGCTCGTGAGCACGGTGATGGCGACGAGCTTGGCGCGGTCCTCACGCGCCTCCTCGGCACCCTCGCGGCAGGCAGCGAGCATAGCACCCGAGCCCAGGCCGTGGACCGAAAGCAGGTCGGCACCGGCAAGCGAAGCCGAGCGGGCAGCGCCGCGCACCTGATGCGGAATGTCATGGAACTTAAGGTCGAGGAAGACCTTAAAGCCCAGGTCCTTGAACGTCTTGACGATCTGGGGACCCTCAGCGTAATAGAGCGTCATGCCGACCTTGAGCCAGGCAGCATGACCCGAAAGCTCGTGGGCGAGCTCGAGCGCGCGCTCACGGTCGCAGTCGAGGGCGACGATAACACGGTCGCGGGCATCATTCTCTAGCATTCGAAAGCACCTACAAGCTCGTTGATGTCCTTCACGCCCTGGGACTCGGCCCAGGCCTCGAGCTCATGCGCGATCTTAAGCGAAGCACACGGATCGACGAAGTTGGCCATGCCGACCGACACGCAGGTGGCGCCGGCCAGGATAAACTCAGCCGCATCCTCGCCGGTCATGACACCGCCGACACCGTTGATGGGGATATCGACGGCCTGGGCAACCTCCCAGACCATGCGCACGGCGATGTGGTGGCACAGCGGGCCCGAAAGGCCGCCCTTGGGCTTGGCCACGCGGGACTTGCGGGTATGAACGTCGATGGCCATGCCCTGGATGGAGTTGATGACCGAAAGGCCGTCGGCGCCGGCGGCCTCGAGAGCCTTGGCAATCTCGGCAACGTTGACCGGAGCCATCTTTACGAACAGCGGCTTATCGGTCACCTTGCGGCAGGCGGCCATAACGGAAGAGGCGCCCTCGGGCGTTGATCCCATGGCGGCACCGCCGGCGGCAATATTAGGGCAGCTCACGTTGATCTCGTAGCCGGCAGCCCAGGGGCACAGCTCGACATACATCTCGAGTGCGCGGACAAACTCGTCAACGGAGTGGCCGGCAACCTGACAGATGACCTGGCAGCCGTCCTTGGACAGCTGTTCGAGCCAAGGACCGGACTCACGGGCAAAGGCGGCCACGCCGGGGTTCTGAAGGCCCACGGAGTTGATCATGCCGCCCGGGATCTCGGCCATGCGAGGCGCGGGATTGCCGGGCCAGGGCTCGGCAGCGCAACCCTTGGTGGTGATGGCGCCCAGCTGGGAAACATCAAAGAAGTTCTGGAACTGCCAACCGTAGCCAAAGGTACCGGCTGCGGTGTTGATGGGGTTCTGCATCTTGACGCCGCCGAAATCGACGGCCATGTTCACGGTACCCACTAGAAGACCACCACCTTGGAAGCATCGAACACAGGGCCGCACATGCAGGCGCCCTTCATACCGTCGACCGTCTCGACATTGCAGGTGTTGCAGGCGCCAAAGCCACAGCTCATCATGCGCTCAAGCGACACCTCACAGTACGCACCGGCCTCGGCGGCTGCGGCGGCGACCTTCTTCATCATGACGGCGGGACCGCAGCTGGCCACGTAGTCGTAGCCGCCCTCGCCAAGCAGCTCGGCGGCAGGATCGGTGCAAAAACCGTGCGTGCCGAGCGAACCGTCGTCGGTGCACACGTTGACCGTATCGCCCAGCGCACGGAACTCATCGACGCCCACGGCCTTGGACGCGGTGCCAAAGCCCAGGCACACGTCCACATCAACACCCTGCTCGGCAAGCATGCCGGCAAGACACAGCACAGGCGGAACGCCGATGCCACCGGCGACGAGCAGTGCCTTCCTGGTGCCCTCGGGTACCATCCAGCCACGGCCACCGGGGCCCAACAGGTTAGAGGTGGAGCCAGGGCCCATCTGGGACAAACGGCGGGTATCGTCGCCCACGACGGCGTACCACAGCTCGACGGTGCCGGCCTCGGCGTCGGCGCGGTAGAAACTCAAGGGCACACGAAGCAGAGAAGACGCATCGCCGGGGACGGCGATGTTCACAAACTGACCGGGCTTGAGCGCACTTGCAAGCTTGGGGGCCGAGATGACGAGCGAGAAGATGCCGTCGGCGATCTCCCGGTTCGAGACGACCTCGAAGTCGTGCATGCGTGCAGTGGAAGGTGTGGGCATAGACGCTCCAATCCCCCATGCGGTTGCATGGTCTAAACGAACAGAAAGCGCGGCACCGCAAGGGCGCCGCGCACAAAAGCGATAAGGCTATGCTAGCAGATGCAGCCGTCGGCGAGCGTCTGCTTGCCACCGACAAATACATCGGTGGCACGACCGGTGAGCGTGCGGCCGGCAAAACCGGAGTTCTCGGCGCGCGACTCGTAACCGTCCTCGCCAACCGTCCAGGTGGCAGACGCGTCGAAGACAGTCAGGTCGGCAACGGAGCCCGCCTTGACCTGAACCTGATCGAGGCCCAGAATCTCACGCGGCTTGATGGCCATGAGCTCGACCATGCGGCTCACGCTCATCTTGCCCGTGTTGACCAGCTCAGTGAGCACGAGCGACAGCGAAGTCTCGAGGCCAATCATTCCAAAGGGCGCGAGCTCGAACTCGCGGGCCTTCTCCCACGGGGTGTGGGGAGCGTGGTCGGTAACGATAGCGTCGACGGTACCGTCGATGACACCCTGACGGATGGCCTCGGCATCCTCGTCGGTGCGCAGCGGCGGATTGACCTTGAGCGAGGTGTTGTAGGTCTCGTCCAGGTCGTTCTCGGTCAGGAACATGTGGTGCGGGGTGGCCTCGCAGGTCACCTGGACACCGGCAGCCTTACCGGCACGCACGAGCTCCAGGCCATGAGCGGTGGAGATGTGCTGGATGTGCAGCTTGGCACCGGTCAGCTTGGCAATCTCGATGTCGCGGGCAATCTGAAGCTCCTCGCCGGCGGCCGGCCAACCCTCGAGGGCCAGACGGGTCGAGACCTTGCCCTCGTTGATCTGGCCGTGACCGACCAGATCCTCGTCCTGGCAGTGGCTCATAAAGACCTTGCCGAACATCTTGCCGTAGTCCATGCAGCGACGGAGCATGCCCGCACCCTGCACGCCGCGACCGTCATCGGTGAAGGCGACGGCGCCGTGGGCGACCATATCGCCCATCTCGGACATAGCCTCGCCCTTAAGGCCGCGAGTCATAGCACCAGAAGGATAGACGCGGCAGTGGCCGACCTCGGCAGCGCGGGACTTGACGAACTCAACGACGGTTCCGTTATCGGTAACGGGGTCGGTGTTGGGCATGGCGCACACGCCGGTGAAGCCGCCCTTGGCAGCAGCGCGGGTGCCGCTCTCGATGTCCTCTTTGACCTCGTAGCCAGGCTCGCGAAGGTGAACGTGCATATCCACCAGGCCGGGGACGAGGTACTTGCCGGAAAGGTCGCGGACCTCGGCTCCCTCGACGGCGAGATTCTCGCCGACCTCGGCGATCTTATCGCCGTCAATCAGGACGTCAACGACACCGTCAAGCTCGACGGACGGGTCGACGACGTGGGCATTCTTAAGAAGCAAGGCCATTATCGGCACCTCCAAGCAGCAGATACAGGATAGCCATACGCACGCAGATACCGGCGTAGACCTGCTCCAGGATGACGGAGCGTTGCGGGTGGTCGGCCATATAGGAGTCGAACTCGACGCCGCGGTTGATGGGGCCCGGGTGACAGATGATCGCGTCGGGCTTCATGAGCTTCTCGCGGTCCTTGGTCAGACCGAAGAGCTTGTGGTACTCGCGAATGGTCGGGAACGGGGCACCCTCGAGGCGCTCCTGCTGCACGCGCAGCATATAGACGACGTCCAGCTCGGGCAGGACGGAATCGAGGTCGCTCGTCACGTGGTCGCAGCCCAGAACCTCGGGCGCCGGCGGCAGCAGCGTGCCGGGGGCGACGGCGTAGGTCTCGCAGCCCATAATCTTAAGGGCAGGGATCAGCGAGCCGCAGACGCGGGAGTGCGCGATATCGCCGACGACGGCGACCTTCAGACCGTGGAAGTCACCCTTGTGCTCCCAGATGGTGTACAGGTCGAGCAGGGCCTGCGTGGGATGGTTGTGCTTGCCGTCGCCGGCGCAGATAACGCTCGCGGGCGAGTTCTGCGTGACGATGTAGGGAGCGCCGGCGTGCTTATCGCGCACGACAATGCAGTCGATCTTATAGGCGTTGAGGGTCTCGACGGTATCGACGAGGCTCTCGCCCTTGACCGTGGAGGTCGAGGAGCCGCCGAAGTTGAGGCTGTCGGCCGAAAGACGCTTCTCGGCGAGCTCGAAGGAGCTGCGGGTACGCGTCGAGGGCTCGTTGAACATGTTGACGATGGTCTTACCCTTGAGCGTGGGGACCTTCTTGATGGCACGCTCGTTGACCTCGGAGAACGCCTTGGCGGTCTCGAGGATGAGCTTGATGTCCTCTTCGGAGTACTCGGTAATGTCGATCAGGTGCTTATGATTGAACGCCACGGTACTACTCACCTCCCAGCGGCGCGGAGCCCACGTGGGAACCCGGCGCGACGTCGTTGATCTCGACAGCGGTACGGCCGTCGACTTCCTTCATATATAGGTGCACGTTCTCCTCGTGCGACGAGGGAACGTTCTTGCCGACAAAGTCCGGCGAGATAGGGAGCTCGCGGTGACCGCGGTCAACGAGAACTGCCAGCTCGACTCGGCTCGGACGGCCCAGGTCCATAACGGCGTCCAGAGCGGCGCGGATGGTGCGACCCGTGTACAGGATGTCGTCCACCAGCACGACGCGCTTGCCGTCGACGCTGAAGGGAATGTTGGTAGCGTGGATCGCGGGAGCGAAATTGGTCGCATAGTCATCGCGGTAGAAGCTGATGTCGAGGCTGCCGAGCGGAACGTCGACGCCCTCGATCTCCTTGATCTCCTCGGCGAGCTTCTTTGCCAGAAGGTCGCCGCGCGTGACGATACCGACCAGAGCGAGGTCTTCACAGCCCTCGTTGCGCTCGAGGATCTCGTGCGCGATGCGGGTCATCGCTCGGTTGACGGCGGTCTCGTCCATGATGACCGCCTTGGGGGAAGTCGTGCCCATCGATCTCCTTCCTCACATGTCTTGACTGCTGACACAGTCAAAAAAATAGATGCCCGACCGCTCAAAGCGGACCAGACACCCACAGGAAGGGCTGCTCTTTGGCAGCAATGTAATTCCATGTGGGTATCTCGTACCCCTTTAATGGTCATGGGATAGTGTAGCCAACCTCGAGCTTAATTGCGAGCATAAATACAGAGCAATCCGTAAACGGGCGCAGGCGCTCCATAAACCTATATATATTTGTGGGACGAGCTTGAAAACGCACGCACGAGCTGGCATAATCCCCTCTGCTGCACGCAAATCGGATCTACGTCCAGGGCCGTAGCGTGAGCACTATCGCCAAAAGAGGAATATCTCTGTGTAGATTGCGCACAGGGAGCGACTTCTGTGCTATAGTTCAGGCTTGTTTGTTAACGCGACATGTTCGTTTGTCGCCCAAGGAGGGTCAGTTATGTCCAAAGTTTGCGAAGTTTGCGGTAAGCACCCCGTTGCCGGTCGCTCCATCAGCCACTCTCACCGCGTCACCAACCGTAAGTTCCGCCCCAACATCCAGCGCGTCTACGTCGTCGTCGATGGTCACCGTCGCAAGATGAACGTTTGCTCCACCTGCCTCAAGTCCGGCAAGGTTGCGCGCTCCTAAATAAGGTCCTACCAACAAGTACCTCGGACTCTCCGGGTCAAAGACCTCGCGTTCATATAGAACTTACCAAAGGCGTCCTCCCCCACGGAGGGCGCCTTTTTGCACTCATTGGGGACAGACTTACATGAGTGTTTTCACGCATTGGGGACAGACGTAACGCATGCCGACTGCGGTTCGGCCCCTACCTCACGCTGCCTCCTTCCAGCCTACAGTGGCCTTGGTCACGCTTGTAGCGCCGATACCGGTGATACGGGCAATTTGCTTGACCGTGAGATGTGCCCGCCTGAGCCTCAGCAGACAGGCATCACGTTCGGAGCGTAGCAGGGCCTTGAGCAGCGCAGGATCCATGCTCGGCAAAACTTCGCGCGCAACGGAAAGGGCGTCCTCATCGGGGATCCGTCGGCGCGGAAGAATCTCCACTGACCAGATGCGCCCGGCAACTTCCTCGAGATGCTCGCAATAGCAACGAGAGCCTCCGACAAAATCGAGCATAGGAGCCGCGTCACAGATATCAAAGGGATCGTATCCCAGCTGGTATGCCTTGTAGCTTGACCAGCGGTAGGCATCGAGCGAGTCGAGCACACCTTTCACAGGATTGAGATGGATATAATCGAGCAACTGCACCGCCTGCGTGTCCGACTCGACCGCGATCCGCGAATAGCGATTATCAAACAGGTGACCCGTTCTTCCCGTTTTTCCATTGAAATACTTGGCATAGGCCGTCAGCGCGCACTGCATTGCCTTTGAAAGGTTGTCATATGGGTCATCAACCATCAAATGGAAGTGATTATCCATAAGGCACCAGGCCAACACCGCCACGTCATGGCACGCAAACCTGTCTGAGATGTCCGATAAGAAACGATAGCGGTCGGAATCATCTTCAAAAATGATCTGTTTGGAGTTGCCGCGGTCAAAGACGTGGTAATAGCCGGTGAGCGATATTTCGCGGGCGCATCGGGGCATGGTCTCTCCTTTCAAAGCCGTACAGGCAACACCTAAATGGAGAGAAGGAACGCGAAATGCTGAGCCTGTGACCTATTTATATCCAATCTGCGCCAAAAACAGGCCCAGAACGGCAAAATGACAAATCCATGTCTGTCACAAATGAGTGAAAGCACTCATGTAAGTCTGTCCCCAATGAGCGGGGCAATGCAATAGACAGATAGTTATAGTTGAAACGTTTCAGTTGATTGAAACGTTTTAGTATGCCTTTTACGGGAATCTTACCGTTTACCGAATTATTTCTTGCTATCATGCAAGACGTAGGGTAAATCTCCGATCGCAAGGAGACACAAATGGTGAAAAAGTCACCGGAAAACACTACTCCCGCAATTGTGGACAACGTAGAGGCGCTTGAGGCTAAGCTCGCTCAGATGCGAGAGGCCCAGGCGCTTTTTGCTACGTACACGCAGGAGCAGGTCGACAAGATCTTCTATGAGGCCGCCATGGCCGCCAACAAGGCTCGTATCCCGTTGGCGAAGATGGCCATCGAGGAGACCGGCCGCGGCGTTCTTGAGGACAAGGTCATCAAGAACCACTACGCCGCAGAGTACATCTACAACGCTTACAAGAACACCAAGACCTGTGGTGTCCTGGAGCGCGACGAGGCTTATGGCATCACCAAGATCGCCGAGCCCATCGGTATCGTGGGAGCCGTCATCCCGACGACCAACCCCACCTCCACTGCGATCTTCAAGACGCTGATCAGCCTGAAGACCCGCAACGCCATCATCATCTCCCCGCACCCGGCTGCCGCCAAGTGCACCATCGCCGCCGCCAAGCTCGTGCTTGACGCCGCCGTCAAGGCCGGCGCCCCCGAGGGTATCATCGGCTGGGTCGATGTCCCCTCCATCGAGCTGACCAACATGGTCATGCGCGACGTCGACATCATCCTCGCCACCGGTGGCCCGGGCATGGTCAAGGCCGCCTACTCCTCGGGCAAGCCCGCCCTGGGCGTTGGCGCCGGTAACACCCCGGTCGTCATCGACGACACCGCCGACGTGCTGCTCGCCGTCAACTCCATCATCCACTCCAAGACCTTCGACAACGGCATGATCTGCGCTTCCGAGCAGTCCGTGACCGTCATCGACACCATCTATGACCAGGTTAAGGCCGAGTTCCAGAAGCGCGGCTGCTATTTCGTCAAGCAGGGTGCCGAGATGGAGGCCCTGCGTGCCGCCATGTTCAAGAACGGCGCCCTCGATCACCGCATTCCCGGCATGGCTGCCGCCAAGATCGCCGAGCTCGCCGGCATCGAGGTTCCCGCCAAGACCAAGATCCTGATCGCCGAGGTCACCTCCACCGACCCCGCCAAGGAAGAGTTCTCCCACGAGAAGCTCTCCCCGGTCCTGGCCATGTATCACGCCAAGGACTTCCAGGAGGCCGTCGACAAGGCCGAGCACCTGGTGCTCGCCGGTGGCCCGGGCCACACCGCCTCTCTGTACGTGCACCCCGCCCAGGCCGAGAAGATCAGTCTGTTCGAGCACGTCATGAAGGCCTGCCGTATCGTCATCAACACCCCGTCCTCGCACGGCGGCATCGGTGATCTGTACAACTTTGGCATGAAGCCGTCTCTGACCCTGGGCTGCGGCTCCTGGGGCGGCAACTCCGTCTCCGAGAACGTTGGGGTGAAGCACTTGATCAACGTTAAGACTGTGGCCGAGCGCCGTGAGAACATGCTGTGGTTCCGCGCTCCCGAGAAGGTCTACTTCAAGAAGGGTTCCACGCCCGTCGCCCTCGACGAGCTCGGTACCGTCATGGGCAAGAAGCGCGCCTTCATCGTCACCGACCAGTTCCTCTTCAAGAATGGCAACACCCGCGCCATCGAGGCCAAGCTCGACGAGATGGGCATCGCCCACGACTGCTTCTACGACGTCGAGCCCGATCCGTCGCTGCAGTGCGCACGTCGCGGCGCCAAGCAGATGGCTCTCTTTGAGCCGGACGTCATCATCGCCGTCGGCGGTGGCTCCGCTATGGACGCCGGCAAGATCATGTGGATGATGTACGAGCACCCCGAGTGCAAGTTTGAGGACATGGCCATGGACTTCATGGACATCCGCAAGCGTATCTTCACTTTCCCCGAGATGGGCAAGAAGGCCTACTTCGTCGCCGTCCCGACCTCTTCGGGTACCGGCTCCGAGTGCACGCCGTTCGCCATTATCACCGACAAGGAGACCGGCATCAAGTGGCCGCTCGCCGACTACGCGCTGCTCCCCAACATGGCTATCGTCGACGCCGACAACTGCATGACCGCCCCGCGCGGCCTGACCGCTGCCTCCGGCATCGACGTCATGACCCACGCCATCGAGTCCTACGTCTCCATCATGGCTTCCGACTACACCAAGGGCCTCTCCGAGCGCGCTGCTAAGCTCGTCTTCGAGAACCTGCCCTCCAGCTTCACGAACGGCGCCAAGGACCCGCACGCCCGCGAGGAGATGCACAACGCCTCCTGCATGGCCGGCATGGCCTTCGCCAACGCCTTCCTGGGCCTCAACCACTCCATGGCTCACAAGCTCGGCGCCTTCCATCACCTGCCCCACGGCCTCGCCAACGCCGTCATCCTGACCCGCGTTATGCGCTACAACGCCGCCGAGGCTCCCGTCAAGATGGGCACGTTCTCCCAGTATCCTTACCCCAACGCGCTGCACAACTACGCCGAGATGGCCAAGTACTGCGGCATCGAGGGCAAGGACGACAAGGAGGTCTTCGAGAACTTCATCACGAAGCTCGAGGAGCTCAAGGACTTCATCGGTGTCAAGAAGACCATCGCCGACTACGGTGTTGACGAGCAGTACTTCCTCGACACCCTCGACGAGATGACCGAGCAGGCATTCAACGACCAGTGCACCGGCGCTAACCCGCGCTACCCGCTCATGAGCGAGATCAAGGAGCTCTACCTGGACGCCTACTACGGCCGCGAGCCTCAGGACTACGCCGTCTGCTAGTTTTAGCACGGTTTTTAACGGCGGGGGTGCACGGGTGTTTCACACACCCCCGCCGTCGCTTCTATCGCATCGTTGAAAGGATGCAACCATGCTGCTACCCGATTCCAAGACCGAGCTCGTCCGCCGTGGCAACAAGGTCGTTTACGACCTGGGCGACAAGATTGTCAAGGTCTTTAACGAGACCAAGCCTGTCTCCGACGTGTTCAACGAGGCTTTGAATCTTGCCCGCATCAATGAGTGCGGCATCCGCAGCCCCAAGGCTCTCGAGGTTTCCCAGCTCGAGAACGCCAACGGCTGGGCGCTCGTGACCGAGAAGGTTCCGGGCACCACCCTTGCCGAGAAGATGACTGCCGAGCCCCAGCGCTTTGGTGAGTATCTCGAGATGTTCGTCGACCTCCAAATCGAGATCCACGGCTACACCTCCCCGCTGCTCAACCGTCAGCGCGACAAGTTCGCCCGCATGATCGACAGCCTTGATCAGCTCAATGCCACCACGCGCTACAACCTTCAGGAGCGTCTGGACGGCATGACCAAGGAGTTCAAGGTCTGCCACGGCGACTTCAACCCCTCCAACGTCATCGTCGGCGACGACGGCCAGCTCTATGTGTGCGACTGGGCACACGCCACCCAGGGCTCCCCTGCTGCCGACGTTGCCACCACCTACCTGCTCTTCGCCCTCAACAGCAAGGATCAGGCCGAGGCCTACCTGGAGCTCTACTGCGACCGCGCCGACATGCCCATGCAGGTCGTGCGTCAGTGGACGAGCATCGTCGCCGCTTCCGAGCTCGCTCGTAAGCGCAACGTGAACGATGAGTTCCTGAAGAACTGGATCGACGTCGTCGATTATCAGTAATATCTGAGCGATTTATTTCGCATCGGAGGCACAAGAAAACCCCGCAGCTCATATGGGCTGTGGGGTTTTCCTTTACCCATCGAGTTTATTCACGCAACAAAATAGACTGCTCCGCATCTCTTCCTAAGAGAGATACGGAGCAGTCCCGCAATTACATCTAATAGCAGAAACGTCGATTAACGGCGGGCCGCCTTAACAAGCTCGGCAACCTTGGCGACGACCTCGTCAATCGCCACGTCCTCGCGCTCGCCCGTGGCACGGTCCTTGAGCTCAACGGTGCCATTCTTAAGGCCACGCTTGCCAAGCACCACCTGATACGGGAATCCCATAAGGTCGTTATCGGCAAACTTAAAGCCGGGACGCTCGTCGCGGTCGTCGACGACGACCTCGATACCCTCGGCGCACAAGCCCTCGACGATTTGGTCGCAGACGGTTGCGCACTCCTCCTTCTTGGGATCGAGCGGAATCACAGCGACCTCGTACGGGGCAACGGAAACCGGCCAGACGATACCGTGCTCGTCGTTGTGCTGCTCCACGACGGCAGCAAGCGAGCGGGACACGCCCACGCCGTAGCAACCCATGATAAGCGGCTTCTCCTTGCCGTCCTCGTCCATAAAGGTGGCGCCCATGGCCTCGGAATACTTGGTACCCAGCTGGAAGACCTGCGAGACCTCGATGCCGCGAGCAGCAGAGAGCGGCTTGCCGCAGTGCGGGCAGGGATCGCCGGCAACGACGGTGACCAGATCTGCCCACTCATCGACGGTAAAGTCGCGCTCGGGGCAGGCACCGGTAAAGTGATAATCGACCTCGTTGGCACCGCAGGCCCACTGCTTGGACTCGCGCAGGCTCTCGTCGCACACCAGACGGATGCCCTCGGGCAAGTTAACCGGTCCGATAAAGCCCTTGTGCAGACCGTAGGTCTGGAGCTCCTCGTCCGTCATCATGCGATAACCCTTGCCAAAGACATGCTCGGCCTTGCAGTCGTTGAGCTCATGATCGCCCGGGACGATGGCCACGACGGGCTTGCCCTCGGCATCGATGAGCGCCAGGGACTTGCGCGTGCCGTTCTCGGGGAACCCAAAGAACTTAGCAACGGCCTCAATGGTGCCCATGCCCGGAGTCTCGACCTTGGTAAGCGTACCGTCGCCGGGGCCCTCGGTCACGACGACCTTGGTGCTTGCAGCCTCATCATCGGCGGCAAAACCGCAGTC
The DNA here is from genome assembly GCF_003475665.1 of Collinsella sp. AF29-7AC. Taxonomy (NCBI): domain Bacteria; kingdom Bacillati; phylum Actinomycetota; class Coriobacteriia; order Coriobacteriales; family Coriobacteriaceae; genus Collinsella; species Collinsella sp. AF29-7AC. Next base: position 62,166 of record NZ_QRQX01000007.1, on the reverse strand, counting down.
ATCGCAATAGACGAGAGAAGCCTCGCCGGCGTCGGCCAAAGCCATGTACTCGACGGAGGTATCGCCACCGATCTCGCCGGAGTCGGCAACGACGGGCAAGGCCTTGATGTAGCAGCGCTCGCAAATGTTAGCGTAGGCCTGCTTCATCTTGTCATACTCCTCCTGCAAGCTCTCCTGCGTGGCGGAGAAGCTGTAGGCATCCTTCATGATGAACTCGCGACCGCGCATCAGGCCAAAACGGGGACGGAACTCGTCGCGGAACTTATCCTGGATGTGATAGAGATTCACTGGCAGCTGCTTATAGGAGCGCAGCTCGTTGCGCACCAGGGCCGTGACGGTCTCCTCGTGCGTGGGGCCCAGCACGAACTCGCGACCATGACGGTCGTCAAAGCGCACAAGCTCCTTGCCATAGGCATCGATACGGCCGGACTCACGCCACAACTCGGCATCGACCATGATAGGCATCATAAGCTCCTGGGCGCCGGCGGCGTCCATCTCGTCGCGCACGATGTTCTCAATCTTGCGAATCGAGCGCCATGCGAGCGGCAGGTAGGAATACAGACCGGCGGCCTCCTTGCGGATCATGCCGGCACGGAGCAGCAGGCGGTGGCTGGCGAGCTCAGCGTCCGCCGGATCCTCTTTAAGCGTCGGCGCATAGAGCTTAGACATATACATTGCTCGGGTCATTTATTTCTCCTCAATAAGTTTGTCGACCTCTGCCATAAGCGCGTCGACAATTTGGTCCTCAGCTACTTTACCAATGATCTGGCCATGCGAAAAGAGCAAGGCCTGACCACGTCCGCAAGCAACGCCTAGGTCGGCATCAGAAGCCTCACCGGGGCCATTAACGGCACATCCCATGACGGCAATCGAAAGCGGCGCGGAATAGTTCTTAAGCCGCTCGGTGACCTCCTCGGCGATGGGAATGAGGTTAACCTGGCAGCGGGCGCACGTGGGGCACGAGACAATCTCGGGACCACGGCGACGCAGGCCCAGCGACTGTAGAATTCCCCAGGCGACCGGCGGCTCCTCAACCGGATCGGCCGTGAGCGACACACGCATGGTGTCGCCGATGCCTTCGGAAAGCAAGATACCCAAGCCTACAGAGCTCTTGATGGTGCCCTGAAGCTTGGTCCCCGCCTCCGTCACGCCCAGGTGAAGCGGAACGTGGGGAATCTCACGTGACAGGGCTCGATAGGCATCGAGCGTCGTTTGCACGCTATGGGCCTTGGCCGAAAGCACAATGTTCGTAAAGCCGCGATCCTCAAAGTGCTTGACGAAGCGCTCGCTCGACATCACGAGCTTTTCGGGCTGCGTGAGGTCGTCGCGCTCGGCAATATCTTGCTCAAGCGAGCCCGCGTTCACGCCAATGCGAATCGCACAGCCCGAGGCACCCGCAGCATCGATCACCGCGTCAACCTTGGCCCAATCGCCGATATTGCCGGGATTGATGCGCAGCTTGGCGGCACCGGCCTCAACGGCACCAATGGCGAGCTTATGGTTAAAGTGGATATCGGCGACAATCGGCACCGGAGACTCGGCACAGATGGTGCGGAAGCCCTCAAGCGCGGCCTCGGAGGGCACGCTCACGCGCACGATATCGCAGCCAGCCTGCGCCAACGCGCACACTTGCGCAAGCGTTGCCTGGGCATCAGCGGTATCGGTGCAGGTCATAGATTGGACCACCACCGGCGCGCCGCCACCGATCTGCACGCCGCCCACATGCACGGGGCGCGTCAGCTCGCGAGGCAAAGGATGGGATAAAGACAATCCAAACACTCCCCTACAGAATAAATCGAAGGATGTCGGAACGAAGCATATAGACAAACAGCAGCGCAAAGAGCGCGATGCCCACATAGCTCACAATCGTCTGGACCTTGAGCGGAAGCTCGCGGCCCGCAATCTTCTGAATGATCTCGATGACTAGCTTGCCGCCATCGAGTGGCGGGATGGGCAGCAGGTTCATAAAGCCAAGCGAGAATGAAATGAGGGCGGCAAACGAAAGGAACGTGGCAGGGCCGGCAGCAGCAGCCTGTGAGGACATAACGCTAATACCCACGATCGAAGAGGACTGATCGAGAATCTCCATCGTATGCTGCGGCTGGAGCAGGCGCATCACGCCCTCCGCTGTCTGCACAACATAGGAGAACGACAGGCGAGCCGACGTGATGGGGTCTAAACGGACCACCTGCGTAGAGGCATACACACCTAGGCGATCGTCCTCTTTGAGCGCAACCGTGGTCGAATGCTGCTTGCCGTCACGCTCGTACTCAATGGCGATATCGTCCTTACCGGCAGCCTTGCCGATGGCATCGTAAACGTCCATCCAGGTAGAGCACGATACACCGTCGACCGAAAGAATCGCGTCGCCGCCCTCGATTCCCGCCGAGGCGGCAATCGAGCCTTCGTCAACCTGGCCAATCACATTGGTATCCACCGGCACGGTGACACCTGCGATGGAATAGATGCTCATAAGGAGCAAAAAACCCGTCAGGATATTGACGATAATGCCCGCAAGCAGCATAAAGGCACGCTTGACAAAGCCCTGGCCCAAATAGGTGTGCGAGCGCTCGCGCGCAAGGAATTCGGCCTCGTCGCACGGCAGTTCCCATACATCGCCCTCGGCAGTCGCATGCCCGCGATCGAACCGACGGCCGTCAAAGGTGGTATAACCCGCCGCGTCACGCGGCAGAGTCTGGTACTTGGTGGGATAGTAGCTGGGCGAAGGCTTTTCCCCTTCTTCATACCAGGGAGCGATAGAGCCCCAGCCCAACAGCAAAGCACAGGCCTCGAGCACATCCTCCTCGGACAGCTCGAGCTCGACGGCAAGATCGGCCACCGTCACCCGGCCGTGGCGATAGATGGCCGCGAGCACGCGATCGGCACACGAGACGTCGGTCGGATCCATGCCGCAAATGGCAGCATAGCCACCCAGCAGCAGCGGCGTCACGCCAAACTTGGTTCCAATGCGACGCGATGTGTGATGGATATCAAAGCGGCACGGCAGGCCCAAGAAGAACTCAGTCACCCGGACGCCGCAGGCACGCGCCGCCAAAAAGTGGCCGCCCTCGTGCAAAAACACGAGGACGGAAAGCATCAGCAGGCCCCAAAAGACCGATGAGAGAACGCTCAGAACAGTATCCATAAAACGAAAAAGCAATCCTTATGGGTTAGGAACGGGTTGCGGCGAGCACCTGCGCAGCTTTTTCACGCGCCCACGAATCGATGTCGCGAAGCTGCTCAAACGAATCGATCGCCTGCATATCGTGGGCATCCATGCAGGATTCCACAATGCGATCGATATCGGTAAAGCTGCAGCCATCGTGCAGGAAGGCATCGACGGCGACCTCGTTGGCGGCATTGAGCACGCACGGCATGGTGCCACCCGTCTTGCCGGCGCGTTCGGCCAGTGCCAGACAGCGGAAGGTATCCATGTCGGCAGCATCAAACGTGAGCTGCCCCAGCTCGCGGAAATCGATACGAGGCGCCGGGGTATCCCAACGCTCGGGATACGAGAACGCGAACTGGATGGGAATACGCATGTCGGATGCACCGAGATGCGCCATCACGGAGCCGTCGGCGAACTCGACCATAGAGTGAATCTTGGACTGACGCTGCACGACCACGTTAATGAAATCGAGGTCGCAGTTAAACAGATGCATGGCCTCAATGCGCTCCAGGCCCTTGTTCATGAGGGTGGCGGAGTCAATGGTGATCTTGGCACCCATGGCCCACGTGGGATGCGCGAGGGCATCGGCACGCGTCACGCGATCGAGCTCGTCGCGCGTGCAGCCAAAGAACGGACCGCCCGAGCAGGTGAGCCAAATACAATGAGCCTCGCGCGGGTTCTCCCCCAGATAGCACTGGTAAATGGCGGAGTGCTCAGAGTCGACTGGAATAAGCTGGCCCGGTTGCGCCAACGGCATAAGCAAGTCGCCACCGACGACGAGGGACTCCTTGTTGGCAAGGGCAAGGCGCTTATTCGAGGTCAAGGCCGCATGGCTCGCCTCGAGACCGGCGGCGCCCACAATAGCGACAAGCACGCAGTCGACATCGTCGCGACGCGCGAGCTCGCAAACCGCCTGCGCGCCAACGCCGAGCTTCGTTCCCTCGGGCAACTCCTGCAGCACGGCGTCATCGCCATGATCGACATCGGCCACGGCAACCGCCGGAACCGAGAACTCGCGGGCAGCGGCAACGAGCTCGGAGGTACTGGAGTTAACGGACAGCGCCGTCACCTGCAGGCGATCGGCATGCTGGCGGCACACATCGAGCGCCTGGGTGCCGATAGAGCCCGTACAACCCAGGATGGCAACGCGAAGGCGTCCATCAGGGCCATACGTCGTCTGGAAGGACATTACAGCACGCCTCCGATCATCAGCAACAGCTGCGCGGTGATGCAACCGAAGATAAGCGAATCGCTACGATCGAGCATGCCGCCGTGGCCCGGGATAAGGTTGCCGGAATCCTTGACGCCCACACCGCGCTTGATGCGCGACTCGATAAGGTCGCCGATAACGCCCAGAATGGACACGACCACGCCGCACAGCAGCGCATAGGGCAGGCTGAGCTTGTAGAAGTGCGTCGCCCACAGGATGAGCCAAATCAAAACCGAGCCCAGGATGCCGCCGACAAACCCCTCCCAACTCTTTTTGGGAGAAATCTTGGGAACCATCTTGTGCTTGCCGATACGGCTGCCCACGATGTAGGCAAACGAATCGGAGACCCAAAGGGACGCGCAAACGCCCACTGAAAGCAGGGCGCCGGCAAAACCGGGCACGGCATCGCGCAGCAGCACGATAGCCGACAGCATAAAGCCAGTGTAGATGGGACCCATGAGCGTCACGGCCACATCAGAGATGCGGGTACGCGGCGACCAGACATACCAAATGCCCACAGCGAGCATCAAGGCAAAAAGCAGGGCATTCAGCAACATCGAATCGCCCAACGCTGACAGCGGAAAGAGTACGGCGGCAGCGATACCCATGCGCTCGTTAGCCATCTTGCCATCGAGCCTTGTCATACGGAAAAACTCATAGCAGCACAGACCGCTCATGACGGAAACAAAGATGGCCGTGGGCACGATACCCAAAACCAGGCACAGGATAAAGACAACGGCGTAGACGATACCGGCGGCGGCACGGGTAATAAAGCCCGCCAGCCACGAACCGGTGCCGCTCTTCGCTGCAGGCGCTCCCGCAGTGGCAGCTTTGCGCGCAGGCGTCTTGGGAGCAGATGCCTTGGGACGATCGGACACGATTAAGCCTCCTCGGTCTTGCTCAGTCCACCAAACCTACGGTCACGGCCCTGATAGGCCAAAATGGCGTCGACAAGGCCCCAACGATCAAAGTCGGGCCAATAGGTATCGGTGACGTAGAATTCGGAATAAGCCACCTGCCACAGCAGATAGTTCGAAAGGCGCAGCTCACCAGAGGTGCGAATCACAAGCTCAGGATCGGGAAGGCCGGCAGTATAGAGGTGGGAAGCCACCATGTCGTCATCAATTGCGGCAGGATCGATCTTACCGGCGGCAGCGTCGAGTGCAATCTGACGGACAGCGCGGGTAATCTCGGCACGCGCGCCGTAGTTGACGGCAAGCGCCAGCGTCATACCGGTGTGATCGGCGCACTCGGCAAGACCGCGTTCAAAAACGTCGCGGGTCTTCTTGGGCAGCGCGGAAATGTCACCCAAAAAGACAACACGCACATTTTCGCGCTTAAGAAGCGGCAGCTCGTCGATAAACGTCTTGGCAAACAGATGCATCAAGACGTTGACCTCATGCTGCGGACGGTTCCAGTTTTCGGTAGAAAACGCATAGGCAGAAAGCACGTCGACGCCCAGGCGCACGCAGGCGGTAATGATCTCGCGCAGCGAGAGGATACCTGCCTTATGACCCTCGGTGCGTGCAAGACCGCGCGACGTGGCCCAACGACCGTTGCCGTCCATGATGCACGAGATATGGTGCGGAATGTTATTGAGGTCAAGGTCGGAAAAACCGACGCCCGCAGGGGCGTCGGCAAAGTACTCGACCAGTTTATGCTCGTCGTATTGCACCTTAGATCTCCATGACCTCGGCTTCTTTTTCCTTCAGAAGCTCCTCGACCTTGGCGACATACTCATCGGTGTGCTTCTGGACCTTGGCCTGCTCGCGACGGACATCGTCCTCGGTGAGCTCCTCATCGCGCTCGAGCTTATTGTTGAAGTCGCGACGGATGTTACGGATAGACACCTTGGCCTGCTCGGCGTACTCGCGGCACTCCTTGACGAGCTCGCGACGGCGCTCCTCAGTGGGCGCCGGGAACGGCAGACGAACGACGGTGCCATCGGAGTTGGGGGTAATGCCCAGATCGGAAGCGCCGATGGCCTTGACGATAGCGTTGATGAGCGCCTTGTCCCACGGCTCGATGAGCAGCATGTGAGCCTCGGGGGTCTTGACGGCGGCAACCTGCGTGACCGGCGTGGGGACACCGTAATAATCAACGGTGATGTCGGACAGAATGTTGGCGTTGGCGCGACCGGTACGGACCTTGGAGAAGTTATGCTTGAGGGACTCGAGCGACTTGTCCATATGGGCGGTGATGTTCTCTGCCATGCTTAATCCTCCTGATAGACGAGCGTGCCGACGGGCTCACCCGCGAGCGCGCGCTTGACGGTGTCCTCGCCATCGATGTTGAGGACCAAAATAGGCATACGGTTATCCTGGCACAGGGCCGTAGCCGTGGAATCCATAACCTGCAGGCCGCGAACGAGAACCTCGTGATAGGTAATCTTGTCAAAACGGACGGCATCGGCGCACTTGACGGGATCCTTGTCGTAGATGCCGTCAACCTTGGTGGCTTTAATCAGAATCTCGGCGCCGATCTCGCACGCACGAAGAGCCGCGGCGGTGTCGGTCGTAAAGTACGGATTGCCCGAACCGGCAGCGAAGATGACGACGTTGCCCTTGGACAGATGGTTGATAGCGCGGCGACGAATATAGGGCTCGCAGATCTCGTTCATCTGGATAGCGCTCATCACGCGGCAGGGAACATCGTTGTGCTCGAAGGCATCCTGCAGGGCGAGCGCGTTCATAACGGTTGCCAGCATGCCCATGTAGTCGGCCTGAGCACGCTCCATGCCACCGGCAGCGCCGGCCATGCCACGGAAAATATTGCCGCCGCCGACAACGACGCCGACCTCATGGCCAACGGCGAGCAGCTCCTTGACCTGCTTGGCAAGATGGTCGGTAACCTTGGGGTCGATGCCATATTGGCCGTCGCCCATCAGTGCTTCGCCGGAAAGCTTAAGAAGCACGCGTTTATATCGGATGTCGGACAAAGCGATCCTCCTTTAATTAGACTCTCAATATGATAACAAAGGCTTAACGGGGAGCCATGAAAAAGCAGGCTGTGAGTAAAACCCACAGCCTGCTCATTACCAGCTACAAGAGCTTATTTACTCGCCACGGACCAGACGGTCGAAGGCAACGACGGTAATGGTGTCGCCAAGCTCCTTGGAGACCTGCTCAGCGTACTTCTTGATGGTGAGGGAGCTGTCCTTGATGAACTCCTGCTCGGTGAGCACGGACTGCTTGTAGAACTTCTCCAGACGGCCGACAGCCATCTTCTCCTGGATAGCCTCGGGCTTGCCGGACTCGGCAGCCTGAGCCATGTAGATCTGCTTCTCGTGCTCGACGGTCTCGGCCGGAACCTGATCGCGGGTAGCGCAGATCGGGGCGACGGCGGCAACCTGAAGGGCAACGTCGTGAGCGAAGGCCTTGAAGGACTCAGCCTGAGCGGTCTCGGCCTTCTCGAAAGCAAACTCGACGAGGACGCCGATCTTACCACCCATGTGGATGTAAGAAGCGAGCGCGCCGTTCTCGGCCTTGCGGGCAGCGAAGCGGGAGATCTTCATGTTCTCGCCCATGATGTGAATCATCTCGGTGAGCTCGGAGGAAACGGTCTCCTCGCCCATCGGCTTCTCGAGCAGAGCGTCGACGTCAGCAGGCTCGGTGGTAGCGACAACCTCAGCGACCTTGGAAGCAAAGCCAGTGAACTTGGCGTTGGAGCCAACGAAGTCGGTCTCGCAGGAGAGCTCGAGCAGAGCACCGGTCTTGCCATCCTCGGAGACGAACGCGGCGACAGCGCCCTCGTTGGTCTCACGGCCAGCCTTCTTGGCAGCCTTGGCGAGGCCGTTCTTACGCAGAACGTCGACAGCGGCGTCCATGTCGCCGTCAGCCTCGACGAGAGCCTTCTTGCACTCCATCATCGGGGAGTCGGTCATCTCGCGGAGCTGCTTGACCATAGCGGCGGTAATCTGGGCCATTGTGGTTCCTTTCAAAGAGATGAAAAAGAATTAACTAAGACTGATTTACTCGGCCTTGGGCTCAGCGGCCATCTCGGCCTCGGAGACCTGCTCCTTGCCGGAGCCAGCGAGGCAGGCGTCAGCCATGAGCTCGCACATAAGGGTGACAGCAGAGATAGCGTCATCATTGCAGGGAATGCCGTACTCGACCTCGTCGGGATCGGAGTTGGTGTCGATCAGAGCGACGACGGGGATGTTCAGGCGCTGAGCCTCCTTGATGGCGTTCTCCTCGCGCTTGGTGTCGATGACGAAGAGAGCCTGGGGCAGACCCTTCATGTCGCGGGCGCCACCGAGGTTGGTCTGGAGCTTGGTGAGCTCCTTGCCGAGCACAGCCTGCTCCTTCTTGGGGAGCACTGCCATGCGACCGTCCTCGACCATGGCCTCGAGCTCCTCCATGCGGTTGATGCGGGAGCGGATGGTGACGAAGTTGGTCAGCATGCCGCCGAGCCAACGCTGGTTGATGTAAGGCATGTTGGCGCGCTCAGCAGCGTTCTTGACGGCCTCCTGAGCCTGCTTCTTGGTGCCGACGAACAGCACGTTGCCGCCCTTGGCGACGTTCTTGACGAAGGTGTAGGCCTGGTCGGCGTCGAGGATAGTCTGCTTGAGGTCGAGGATGTAGATGCCGTTGCGCTCACCGAAGATGAACGGCTTCATCTTGGGGTTCCAGCGACGGGTCTGGTGACCGAAGTGGCAGCCGGCCTCGAGCAGGGTGCGGATATTAATCTTGGTAGCCATGTTAAACCTCCTGTGGTTTGCCTCCGCGCGGGGTCATCCTCCAAAACCAACCCGGACATGTGCTACCAAAGCCCGGGCACCACGGTATGAAGTAGCCGCGCGTGCGTGATAAAAACCTGTTGCCGTGAAGCAACCCGATGAATGATAGCAGGAATGCATCTTCCTGCCAACCCGCAATCAAAACCACACACCTGAGCGCGGCGCGGGACGTCCCAGCCACTATTCGCCGCGGGGATGGGCTTGAGCCACAGCCCGCTTAAGCCGATCGGGTGTGAGATGCGTGTAGATCTGCGTCGTGGACAGGCTCGCATGACCTAGCAGCTCTTGAACCGAGCGCAGGTCCGCGCCGCCCTCGAGCAAGTCGGTCGCAAAGGTATGGCGCATCGCATGCGGGGCGATGTCGGCCGGAATGCCGGCGAGCGTCGCCAGCATATGAAACCGCCGCCTGAGCATGGCGGCACTCATGCGATTACCGCGCGCCGATATAAGCAGCGGATGCGGCCCGGTAGCGGGGTCACGACGCTTTGCCTGAGCGAGCAACTCCGGCCTCCCCTCCTCAATATAGAGACGCGTCGCCTCGAGCGCACGACGATACAGAGGGACGATACGTTCTTTGCTCCCCTTGCCCCACAGGCGCAGCGTGCGTTCGGACCACGCAATGGACTCCACATTGAGTGCTGCGAGCTCAGAGATACGGGCGCCCGAGGCATAGAGCAGCTCGAGCATCGCCGCATCGCGCAGTCCCGCGGGTGTTGAGGTATCAGGCGTCTTGAGCAGCGCCTCCACCTGTTGGGTCGTCAGCACACCGGGTAGATCGCGCGGGAGCTTGGGCGAGGAAATTGCCGAGACCACATCGCCCTCCACGACCCCCTCGGCAGCCATCCATCGATAGAGCGATCGGATAGCCGACAGATGCGCCGCAAGCGTTCGGGGAGCCACCTGCTCACGCGAAAGCTCGGCAAGATAGCGACGAATGGTGCGCACGTCGGCAGCGAAAGCATCGATATCCTCGCGCTCGCACCAGGCAGCAAAGCGCTCCAGCCTCGAGCCGTAGGCCGTCACCGTGTTGGGAGAAAGTCCCTCGACACGTGAGATATAGGCGATAAACGAGTCGACGGTGTCGTACAGGTCAAAGGCTATGACCGGTCGCCTCCAAACAGATCGGAGCGCGATTCCAGATAGGCATCAAGGGCCTCGAGCGCACGGTCCGCATAGGCCTGGTAGCGGTCGCGCTTGCTGCGGCGCTTACCATCCTCGAGTGGCGGCACCAAGCCAAAGTTGACATGCATAGGCTGATAGCCCACGGTGGCAGGATCGGTCGCATAGCCCACGAGCGCACCCAGGGCGCCCACGCGCGGCAACTCGACGCCCGCGACACCGATAGCCTCGGCATAGGTGTTGAGCGCCGCGAGCAGACCGGTCGCCACGGCTTCCATGTACCCCTCGGTGCCGGTGATCTGACCGGCCAGGCGCACGCTGGTACCGGGCACGGCAAAGGTGCCATCGAGCACGTGCGGGGCGTCGACAAAGGTATTGCGATGCATGACACCGTAGCGGAAGAACTCAGCGTTCCCCAGGCCCGGCACCATATGGAAGACGCGCTTCTGCTCGCCAAAGGTCAGGTTTGTCTGGAAGCCCACCAGGTTATAGGCGGTCTTCTCCTTGTTCTCGGCACGCAGCTGAATCGCCGCCCAGGGGCGACGTCCGGTACGCGGGTCGGTGAGGCCGACGGGCTTCATGGCGCCAAAGCGAATGGCGTCCTTGCCGGTGCGCGCAACTTCCTCGGCAGGTTGGCAGGCCTGGAACAGATCGCCGCCCTCAAAGTCTTTGAGCACCACGCGGTCGGCCGTGGTAAGTGCCTCGATAAAGGCCTCGTACTCCTCCTTGTTGAGCGGAGCGTTGAGATAGTCGCCGCTCCCCTGCTCCTCGTAGCGCGACTGCGAAAACAGCACGTCCATATCGAGCGTGGAGGCATCGACGATCGGCGCCGCGGCATCGAAGAACGCAAGGGCGTCGCCACCGACGAGCTTCATGACCTCTTCGCTCAGCGCCGGTGAACACAGCGGGCCCGCGGCAATGACCACGTGGCCCTCGGGAATCTGCGTGACCTCGCCGTGCACGACCTCGATATTGGGACGGGCGGCAACCTCGGCCTCGACAAGCTCGGAAAACTTGACGCGGTCGACCGCCAGGGCACCGCCGGCGAGAACAGCCGCGCGATGGGCGCAATCGAGCAGGACTGAACCCATGCGCTCAAGCTCGGCCTTCAGCAAACCAGCCGCGGAATCCGGACGGGTCGACTTAAACGAATTGGAGCAGACGAGCTCTGCCAAGTGATCGGTATGGTGAGCCGGGGAGCTCACCTGGGGGCGCATCTCGCACAGCCTAACGGCAAAACCGCGGTCTGCCAGCTGGATCGCGCATTCCGAACCCGCCAGACCGCCACCGATAACCGTCACCTGATCGAACTGCATCTGCAAACACCTTTCTAATTGACACGTTTTCCATTGTGACCGAAGGGCGTCTGGGCGTGAAGGGCAAACTTGGAGGGCGCATACCTTCCATCCATCATGCGCTCGATAAGGCCCTCGAGTTCAAGCGAACCCAAGAGTTTGAGTACGCCGACAGCATCGAGCGAGACGAGCGCCGCGATGTCGTCGACCTTGAGCGGAGAGGCGATGAGCGCATGCATCACGGTCTGCTGTGTTGGATCTAGGTCGGCAATGCCGGAAGCATCGGGGCGCGAGTAGCGCAGGGTGCCGTAGATGCGTGAGATAGCCATCTCGATAGATTCCTCGTCGATGATGCAGCAGGCACCGTTCGCAATGAGGTAATTCGTGCCACGCGACTCGGGCGATAGGATCGACCCCGGCACGGCAAGAAGTTCTCGCCCCAAATCCATAGCAGCCTCGGCTGTAGAAAACGTCCCGGAAGGCATACCCGCCTCGGATACAAAGAGGGCTTGCGACAGGGCCGCGATCACGCGATTGCGGCGCGGAAAGGCAAACTTGCGCGGACCCATGCCCCACGGGGAGATCGACACGACCGCGCCGCCCGTATCGAGTGTGCGCGTGATGAGGCCAGCACTCGAGCGCGGATAGACCACGTCGGCGCCCGTCCCCAGCACCACGACGTGTTTGCCGCCGGCATTGACCGCAGCCCAACCCGAGGCCTGGTCACAACCGACCGCGCCGCCCGAAACTACCGTCACGCCCGCCTCGACCGCAACCTTTGCCGCAAGCTCTGCCACGGCAAGACCATACGGAGAGGCCTTGCGCGCGCCGATGATGGAGAGCGCGGGCGTCGAAAGCACCTCGGGGTTGCCGCGCACATAGAGTGTCTGGGGTACATCAGAAAGCTCCAAAACGGTCTCGGGATACAACGCGTCACCTGGATGCAGCTCAAAGGTCCCCTCGGCCATCATTGGTCCCTCCTTCCCTGGTACATCGCCGCCTCGAGCACGTGGTCCTGCGTCACTTGCTCGCTCTCGGCGACGTCAGCGATTGTACGCGCGATACGCACCAGGCGCACGATGCCGCGGCCCGTGAGATGCGTGCGCTTCGACAGGCCGAGCACACACTTCTCCGCCGCATCATCGAGCTCAAAGGTCGAAACGACGCCGTCAATGGACCGTGTCTCGTCATCCTCGGTCTCGGCATCAGCATCGTCCATACGGGATTCGCGCCAAGCGCGAAAAGCGCGACCGCGCACAACGTAGTCACGTAACTCAGCTGACGACATACCCTCCGCGCCCTCGATAATCACCTGAGGGTCAGGACGGGTCACATCGATCATCATGTCGATACGGTCGGCCAAAGGACCGCGCAGTTTAGACCGATAGCGCTCGACCATCGCCGCCGAGCAGCGACACGGTACCTCACGATCGCCCAAAAAGCCGCAGGGGCAGGGATTGCTCGCAGCCAGCAGCTGAAAGCGCGACGGGAAGGTAAAAGCCCCGTCGACGCGTACGATCCTGACGTAGCCGCGTTCGATGGGCTGACGCAGCGTCTGCAGCACACCCGTGGGAAACTCGGCAAGCTCGTCCAAAAAGAGCACGCCGCCATGAGCAAGGCTGATCTCACCCGGGTGCACCGGGCGCCCACCGCCGATAAGACCTGCGGTCGAAATACTGTGATGGGGGCTGCGGAAGGGCCGGTGCCCCGCCAACAAGCCATCAATGTTCTCACCCAAAACCGAATGGATGCACAGCGCCTCCTGTTGATCCTCAACGGAAAGCTCGGGCAGGATGCCGGTCATACGACGCGCGAGCATCGTCTTGCCCGATCCCGGGGACCCGATCATGAGCAAGCCGAGTTCTCCTGCCGCCGCAAGCGCCATGCCGCGCTTGGCGACCTCCTGCCCCAGTACGTCGGCATAGTCGAGCTCGGGCTCAAAGGTCGCCTCGAGCACTTCAGAATCCAAGTAGTGCCGCGCGGCATCGCCCATGCCATGGGCAAGCTGAGACAAATGATCGATGAATCCACAATCCACGCCCGCGAGTGGCACATGCTGGTCGGACCTGCCGGCGATAAAAGACAGCCCCATGTCGCGAGCCAGCAGCTGAAACGCCACCTCGCCCTTGACGGGAAGCACCGTACCGTCCAAGCCGAGCTCGCCGGCGATAAGGCAGCGATCGAGGTTGTCACGGGGAATCTGCCCATCGGCCGCCAGAACCGCGATGGCGATGGGCAGATCAAAGCCGCTACCGGTCTTGCGAATATCGCCGGGCGCTAGGTTGACCGTAATGCCCGAGCGTGGGATCTCGAACCCGGCGGAGCGCATCGCGCAGCGAATACGACCGCGTGACTCCATCACCTCCATGCTCGGAATGCCGAGCATTTGGATGCCCGGAACACCACCGGCAAGCGAGACCTCGACCGTGACGTGAATCGCCTCGACGCCGCGGATGCAGGCCGCGTGAACGGCAAACGTCTCGAACGCCATCACGACACCTGCCAATCGAACGCGTTGTACTGATGCTCGATCTCAGCGATATGCCCGCCACGAATGGTGACGCCCACGGCATCGAAGCGAATCGCCTTGAGCGGATAATGCTCCATGAGATAGCAGCTTGCGATGCGGCGGTAGCGGCGTTGCTTCTGGACGTCCACGGCCTCCTCGGGAAAGACCCGCGTGTTGCAATCCAGTGCGACGCGTCTGGTCTTGACCTCGGCCATCACCACGACATCGTCGAGCTCATCGAGCAGCACCAGATCGGCCTCGCCCTCGGTGCAACGATAACCCTGCTCCAGCAAGGTGTAGCCGCGCTCGTTAAAGTAGTCGATGGCGATCAGCTCGCCCAGCATGCCCAGCTCGCGGGGACTGAGTCCCTTGATAAACTCGGGCGTCATCGCCCCGCAGTCGAGCTCGCCGTTTTCCCAACGCTCCTTGAGCTGCTGCGTCTTGCTCTTTTTGCTTGCGGCACTCATGGGGTCTCCTTTCCCGCACGCTGCATTGCCCCGATGATGAGGGCACCTTTCATGCGGGTAAGTACCGGAAGCAAACCAAAAGCTGACCAAATGCCGTCAAAAAACGGGCCGTACGCAGCAATGATGTTGCATACGGCCCGCTACCAGCAGGTTTATAAAACCCCTGAGGTCCCTGTCTCCACAATTGACCTAGAAAAGGCGCTCAGTCTGCAGAAAGTTCCCGCAAAAGCTCACGCGGTGCAGTGGACAAAGTCCATGTTTGCGAATGGCCTCGATGTGCTCGGGGCTTGCGTAGCCTTTCGATTCGGCCAAATGGTACTCGGGATACTCGGCATCGTACTCGACCATCACCTCATCACGCGTGACCTTGGCCATGATGGACGCCGCGGCGATACAGGCGATCTTGGCATCGCCCTTCACCACGTCGCGCTCGTTGGGAACGGCGCCCAAGGGGTTACCGTCCATAAGCACGCAATCGGGCTCGAGCCCCGTATCGGCCACGGCGCCCGCGACAGCGGCTCGAATGGCGCGGGCCATGCCCATCTCATCGATATCCTTCGGCGCGATATGGCAAAAACCGATTGCCGTCGCCACCTCGGCAATCTTCACCGAGAGCAACTCGCGGCGCGCGGGCGTGAGCTTTTTGGAATCGTTGATACCCCAGACGCGCGGCTCCATAGGAAGACAGACGGCGCATACCGTCAAAGGGCCGGCCACCGATCCGCGACCTACCTCGTCGACACCAACGACCACCCCATCGCCGCCAAGCTCATGCATAAGCTCGTACATGTCATTGACGCGCTCGCGCTCGGCAAGCTCTTTGTCATGGCGTTTGAGGGCGCGTTCACAAGCCTTGATCACCTGCTGGCGCGGGTCCTCGCAATAATGCTCCACGAGGGCGGGGATCTCCTCAAACGTAGCGCTCGCCAACTCACCGGCAACCTGCGATGCCGAAACCGAGCTCGTCATGTTGGCCATACCAGGCCCTCCTTGCATGCAAATCAGATAAAAAGAAGGGCCACCCGAAGGTGACCCTTGTGTCCAAACGAGTGGACAGACGCTGCGATCTTCTTAGCGCTTCTCGGGGATGCGAGCAGCCTTGCCCACCTTGTCGCGGAGGTAGTACAGCTTGGCGCGACGGACGCGACCATGACGGACGACCTCGAGCTTGGCGATCTTGGGGCTGTGAAGCGGGAAGGTACGCTCAACACCGACACCGAAGGACATCTTGCGGACGGTGAAGGTCTCGCGGGCACCGGCGCCGGCCATGCGGATGACGTCGCCCTGGAAGACCTGAATGCGCTCGCGGTCGCCTTCCTTAATGCGGTAGTGAACCTTGACGTTGTCGGCGACGCGAACCTGAGGAATGTCCTCGCGGATCTGCTGACGCTCGATTGCGCGGATGTAATCCATGTGCAATTCCTTACTCTTCTAGAGGTGCCGTACCACCTTGGCCGGCACGTAGTTGAACAAACGTATTCGAGTATACACGCGCGGGTTTCTGCTGCAAGAACATTTTTTCACGCAGACAAAAAGACAAAACCCGCACATGATAACCGCCCGTCTCACGAATGAGACGGGCGGCATGAAGGGGGCTACGCTAGGCGTCTAAACCCAAAACGTTAGGCGGAACGCTTGGCCTCGAGCTTGGCCTGAGCGGCAGCCAGGCGCGCGAGGGGCACGCGATAGGGCGAGCAGGACACGTAGTCCACGTCGGCCACGTTAAACAGGCCCTTGATGGACTTGGGGTCGCCGCCGTGCTCGCCGCACACGCCAAAGTGCATGTCGGGATTGGTGGCGCGGCCCTTCTCGACGGCCATGCGCACCAGCTCCAGCACCGCCGCGTCGATGGTCTCGAAGGGGTTGTCTTTCAGGATCTTTTTATGCATGTACAGCGGGATGAACTTGGCCTCGGCGTCATCGCGCGAGAAGCCAAAGGTCGTCTGGGTGAGGTCGTTGGTGCCAAAGCAGAAGAAGTCGGCATGATGGGCGATCTCGTCAGCGACCATGCAGGCACGCGGCAGCTCGAGCATCGTGCCCACGGGAATATTGAGCTCGACGCCTTCCTCGGCGGAAACCTCGGCGATCACGCGCTCGATAACCTCGCGGGTCTGGACATGCTCGGCCGTGATGGAAACGAGCGGAACCATGATCTCGGGGCGCGGGTCGACACCCTCCTTGACAAGGCGGGCAGCGGCCGTGGCGACGGCGCGAACCTGCATGAGCGGCAGATCGCCAAAGACGACGGACAGGCGCACGCCGCGCAAGCCCAGCATGGGGTTGGACTCGACCATGCCGTCAATGCGACGCAGGCGGGCGCGCAGGGCAGTGAGCTCCTCCTCGGGAGCGCCGGCGGCCTCCTTCTTGGTGATGGCGACCTCGAGCTCGCGAGGATTATCCAGGAACTCATGAAGCGGCGGATCGAGCAGGCGGACGACCACATCGCGACCGGACATGGTCTTGAACATCGCCAGGAAGTCCTCGGTCTGAACCTTGAGCAGGTCGGCCAGGGCCTGCTGCTTCACGGCCTCATCGTCAGACAGGATAAAGCTCTGGATGATGTTCTTGCGATCGCCCAGGAACATGTGCTCGGTGCGGCACAGACCGATGGCCTCGGCGCCAAACTCGAGCGCGAGCTCGGCATCCTCGGGGTTGTCGGCATTAACGCGCACGTGGTTGGCGTGGCCATCGGTCTCGTCCAAACGGATCTCATCGGCCCAAGACAGGATGGTGTCCAGGTCGCCGGTGAGCTCTGCAGAGACCAGGTCGACCGCGCCGTCGACGACGATACCCTGGGTGCCGTCGATGGAGATGACATCGCCCTCGCGCAGCACGCGGTCGCTGCCCTCGATGCGCACGACCTTCTCTGCCGCGTCAATGTGGAAGCGCTCAACGCCGCAAACGCAGGGCGTACCCATGCCGCGGGCGATAACGGCGGCATGGCTCGTCTTGCCACCGTGGCTGGTCAGGATGCCCTCGGCGGCGACCATGCCCTTCAGGTCGTCGGGGTTGGTCTCCCAGCGGACCAGAATGACCTTGTGGCCCTCGTTGGCGCGCGCGACGGCGTCATCACTCGAGAACACGACCTCGCCCACTGCGGCACCAGGGCTGGCGTTAAGGCCGCTGGCCAGGGCCTCGTACTTCTTGGAGGCGTCGAACTGCGGGTGCAGGAGCTGGTCGAGCTGCGCGGGATCGATGCGGCTCACAGCCTCCTCGCGGGTGACGAGGCCCTCCTCGACCATCTCGATGGCGATGCGCAGGGCGGCGGTGGCGGTGCGCTTGCCCACGCGGGTCTGGAGCATCCAGAGCTTGCCCTGCTCGATGGTAAACTCGATATCGCACATATCGCGGTAATGATCCTCGAGCGTCAGGAACACGCGCTCGAGCTCCTCGCCTGCGGACTCGAGGCCCGAGGTGGTCTTGAGGTCGGCGATGGGCTCGGTGTTTCGGATGCCGGCGACGACGTCCTCGCCCTGGGCATTCACCAAAAAGTCACCATAGAACTCCTTGGTGCCGTCGGCCGGGTTGCGCGTAAAGGCGACGCCGGTCGCAGAGGTCTCGCCCTTGTTGCCAAAGGCCATGGCCTGGACGTTGACGGCGGTGCCGAGCTCGTCGGAAATGCCGTGCTGCTTGCGGTAGATGCAGGCGCGCTCGTTCATCCAGCTGCCAAAGACGGCCTGGATGGCAAGGCGCAGCTGGAGCTCCGGATCGTGCGGGAAAACGGGCTTACCGTCGGCGACCTCGAGCTCGGGATACAGGGTCGCCTCGACGTTCTCGGAGAAGATGCCCTTAAAGGTCTCGACGAGCTCCTGCAGGTCCTCGGCCGAAAGCTCGGAATCGACACGAACGCCGGCGACCAGGCGGGCCTGGGTCAGGGCGTTCTCGAATAGGTCGGCGTCGACGCCCATGACGACGTTGGAGAACATCTGGATAAAGCGGCGGTAGCTATCCCAGGCAAAGCGCGGGTTTTGCGTCTGGGCGATAAGGCCCTGAACGGAATCGTCATTGAGGCCCAGGTTGAGGACTGTGTCCATCATGCCGGGCATGGAGAACGGAGCGCCCGAGCGAACCGATACGAGCAGCGGATCGGAGGCATCGCCGAGCTTTTTGCCGCAGCGGGCCTCGAGGTCGGCCTCGGCGGCAACAATCTCATCGAGTGCGCCTTCGGGCCACACATTGCCGGCACCGGAGTACTCGACACAGGTCTGGCAGGTAATGGTAAAGCCACCGGGGACCGGCAGACCGATGCGGCTCATCTCGGCAAGGTTTGCGCCTTTGCCGCCAAGCACGAAGTTCATGGATTTGTCGCCCTCAGTGACACAGGTGCCCTGGGCGTCGGTTCCAAAACGGTAAACCCTCTTGCAATCGCTCACGATACTTCCCCTTCCATGCGCTTACGCGCACGACCGTGGTAACGAATCGACCCGCCGGATGCGGGCCGTGAGGGAACTATACGGCGGGTTTTGGACAGGCTTGAGCAGAGGGTGCGCGGTTTGGTAAACGTGCTAAAACCGGCGGTAAACGGTAGGTAAAGGTGGTTAGCTTATGAAGATACCACTACAAGGAAAATGCAGGTCGGATGCGATGTTTTTGCTAAATCGCTTTACCATTTATCAGCATTATTTCCAAGTATTCTCTTTGGGCAGCTAAAAGAGCCCCGTCCCAAATTAGCTACCCAAACAACCTTGTCCCAAGAGAGCTACTTTTGTTGAGCGCGGCGGGCGGCACGGCGGGCCCTGGCTTCCTGGATCTCCTCGAGGTGGGCAATGATCTCGGCAGCGCTTTCCTCGATGGCTTTGCCGTCGGTGCGCACCACAAAGCAGCCCAGGCGCTTCATGAGGGCACGGGCTTCCTCGAGCTCGCTGCGCACGCACTCAGGCTCGGCATAGGAGCCTGCGACGGCGCGGGCGTAGTCGTCGCCCAAGCGGCTATCGCGAATCTCGGAAATCACATCGACGGTCGAAATCAAGCCGAACAGGCGCATCGGGTCAACCTCGTAAATCGACTTGGGCGGCTCCATGCCATGCGCCAACGGAACATTGGCGACCTTGTAGCCCTGATAGGCTAAATACATCGACAGCGGCGTCTTGGATGTACGCGACACACCCAGCAGCACGATATCGGCACCCGACAGATCGTCACAACCACGACCGTCATCGTGCTCAACGAAATACTCCATGGCCTCGATACGATGGAAATACCGATCGTCGGTCTTGTGAATCACGCCCGCAACGCCTTTGGGCGGCGCACCGATGAGCGACGACAATACGGCGAGCGTCGGACCGATCAGGTCGACCGAGCGAATGTGCAGCATGCCCAAATAATCGAGCACGCGGGCGCGAAGCGCCGGATCGACGATGGTGTGGAACACGGCGATATCGCGATGGTCGGCATCGACGCGCGGCCCCACAAATGACTTGACCTGCTCCACGGAGGTCACCTTAGGCAGGCGCAAAACGCGAAAAGCCCCTACATCAAATTGCCCGGACGCCGCAAGCACCACCTCACAAGCGGTATCGCCGAGCGAGTCGGAGATAACGATAACGGTGGGACGAGCGGTGACCGGGCAATCCATGCGGGGCTCCTTTTGCGCTTATGCGCAGGCTGGCTTACTTCTTGCGGGCAAGCTCACCGATGTTGGCAATGCCGGAGAAAACGGCCTCGAAGCGGTTGAGCAGCTTAAGGCGATTATCGCGAAGCTGCTCGTCTTTGTCCATGACCATGACCTCATCGAAGAAACGGTCGATGGGCGCGCGCAGGGCGGCGAGGGCGGCAAATGCGGCCGGGTAGTCCTCGACAGCAAGGGCGGCATCGACAGCGGTCTGAGCGGCCTCGGAGGCGTCGGCGAGCGCGAGCTCGACCTCGCCCATCAGGCTGCGGTCATACTCCGCACCAAGCTCAGGCTTGGAGATATGCGCGGCGCGGGCATAGGCGGTCGCCAGGTTGTCGAACGTCTCAGCGTCGTTCTTGCGGGCCTCGTCGAGGGCGGCGCAGCGGGCGAAGAAGACGGACGGGGCGATAATGTGCACCGCGGAGACGGCGGCAACGGTATCGGCCGGGATCTTTTCGTCGCGGGCCATGCTCACCAGGCGGCCATGGAAGAAGTCACGAACCTGCTGGGCGACCTCGGCGGCGTCGAACTCAATGCCCTGCTCGCTATAGAGCTCGAGCGCAAAGTCGATGAGCGACGTGGGATCGATCGGCAGACGGTCGCGCAGGATGTTGATGATACCGATAGCGGCACGACGCAGCGCGTAGGGATCGGAGGAGCCAGTCGGGGGCTCGCCGATGGCAAAGATACCGGCGATGGTATCAAGCTTGTCGGCGCAGGCCACGATGCAGCCAGCGGTGCCCTCAGGCAGCTCGTCACCGGCAAAACGGGGACGATAGTGATCGCGAATGGCGTGGGCGACCTCGTCGTTCTCCCCCATCGCGGTGGCGTAGTAACCGCCCATCACGCCCTGCTGACTCGTGAACTCGACGACGGCGTTGGACACCAGGTCGGCCTTGCACAGGTGCGCGGCGCGAGCAGCGTCGGCGGCAAGATGGGCGCCCAGATGAGCCTCGCGGGCAATAGCGAGCGCGAGCTGCTCGATGCGCTCGGACTTGGCGAGCACGCTGCCGAGCTTCTCCTGGAAGGCAACCTTGGCCAGACGCTCGCGGAACTCGTCGAGGGAGATCTTCAGGTCCTCCTCGTAGAAGAACTTAGCGTCGTCTAGACGGGCGCGCACGACGCGCTCGTTGCCGTCGATCACGCGCTCGGCATTCTCGGGCTTGCTGTTGGAGACGACCACGAACTCACGCGTGAGCTTGCCCTCGCCGTCATAGATCGGGAAGTAGCGCTGGTTGGTGAGCATGGACTCGCAGATAATCTCGTGCGGGACCTTGAGGAACTCCTCGTCGAAAGTACCGACGAGCACCGTCGGCCACTCGCAGAGGTTGATAACCTCCTCGAAAACCTTCTTAGGCGTATCGACATGGCAGCCGGGACGGGCAGCCTCGACCTCGGCGATACCGGCGAGAATCGCCTCGCGACGACGCTCAGCAGAGAGCACGCCGGCGTCCTCGAGCACCTGCTCGTAGACGGCGGGGCTGGCGACAACGTGGTCACCAGGGCCAAGTACGCGATGACCACGCGTGGTGTTGCCACTCGTCACGTCGGCAAACGACACGGGAACAACATCCTCGCCCAGAAGGCAGCAAATCCAGCGGACCGGACGCACGAACGTCGCGTGCTCGTGGCCCCAGCGCTGGGAGCGGTAGTTGGGCCACTGCAGGCCGGCAATGGTCTTCTCGCACAGGGCCGTCAGGATCGGGGTTGCCGGTGCGGAGGGAATGTTCTTCTCGGCAAAGACATACTCGCGACCGTCGGTATCCTCACGACGGACCAGGTCCTCGGCAGCCACACCGCACTTGCGGGCGAAGCCCTGGGCGGCCTTGGTGGCGTTACCGTCAGCGTCGAAGGCGATGTTTGCCGCGGGGCCACGCTTGACCTCGTGAACCTCATCGGTCGCGGTGGCAACGTCGGCAACGAGCGCAGCCAGGCGACGCGGGCTCGAGATCACGCGGACCTCGCCGTGGGCCAGACCGGCCTCGTCGAGACCCTTGGCGATCATGGTACCAAGCTGCTTGACGGCATTGTTCAGCGGTGCAGAGGGCATTTCCTCCGTACCGATCTCAAACAGGAAATCCTTAGCGTCTGCCATGGCTTACGCCACCTCGCCTTCCTGGTCGGCATTCTCGTTGACTCCGGCGACCTCGGCCATGTAGGCCTCGCAGCACGCCTTGGCGACGGCGCGGACGCGCAGGATGTAGTTGGCACGCTCGACCGCGGACAGGGCGCCGCGGGCATCGAGCAGGTTGAAGGCGTGACTGCACTTCATGACACAGTCGTACGCCGGCAACGGCAGCTTGCGCTCCAGGCAGGAATGGCACTCGGCCTCGTAGTCGTCAAACTTCTGACGCATCATCTCGACGTTGGCGACCTCAAAGTTATAGGCACTGAACTCGCGCTCGTTCTCGAGGAACACGTCGCCGTAGGTCATGGGCGTGCCGTCGGGCAGATAGCTCCACACCAGATCGTAGACCGAGTTGACGCCCTGAGCGTACATGGCGATACGCTCCAGGCCATAGGTGATCTCGACGGGCACGGGGGCGACCTCGATACCGCCCACCTGCTGGAAGTACGTGAACTGCGTGACCTCCATGCCGTTGAGCCAGACCTCCCAGCCAAGGCCCCAGGCGCCCAGCGTCGGGCTCTCCCAGTCGTCCTCGACAAAACGGACGTCATGGTCGTTGGGGTCCAGGCCAATGGCAGCAAGAGACCCCAGGTAAAGCTCCTGAGCATTAACCGGAGAGGGCTTAATGAGCACCTGGAACTGATAGTAGTGCTGCATGCGGTTAGGGTTCTCGCCGTAGCGGCCGTCGGCGGGACGGCGGCAGGGCTGCGCATAGCAGGTGCGCCATTCGGCGGGACCGAGCGAGCGCAGCGTGGTCGCGGTATGGAAGGTACCGGCACCGACCTCGGAGTCATAGGGCTGCATAATGACGCAGCCCTGCTCGCCCCAGTACTGCTGGAGGCGCAGGATGATGTCTTGGAAGGAAAGCGATGAAGCGTTCATGCCTCTAATATCCCCTCGTCGAAACGATTACACGGTTAGGTACTGTACTATAGCGGTTTTTAGTCGATAGCGCCGATGCGGTTGAGCGGCCAGTAGCGCACAAGCGCCACAGCGATCAAATCAGAGCGATCGACGGGACCAAAGTAGCGCGAGTCGGCAGAGTTTTCGCGGTTGTCGCCCATCACCCACACGCACCCGTCGGGAACGGTGTAGGGATAACTCACCTGGGCGCCAGGCGCTTGGACCGAAAGCGGCCAGCTCATGCCCGTCGTATAGTCCTCATCGAGCGCTTGGCCGTCAACGACCACCTTGCCGTCCTGCAGGTCGACCGTCTGGCCGGCCGTGGCAATAACACGCTTGACAAGAACATCATGCTCGGAAGTGACATCGGGGTTGTGGAACACCACGATATCACCCTGTTTGACGGGCTGACCGAGCTCGAGGCTCACCTTTTGTGCCAGGATCTGGTCGCCAATCTCGATCGTGTCCTCCATGGAGCCGGTGGGTACCACAAAGGGCTCGACCACAAAGGTGCGGATCAGGAAGGTGGCCACGAGCGCGATCGCGATGACCGCGACCCACTCAAAAGCGCCCCTCAACGCGGAATGCTGCGATGGAACCATTCTCACTCCTCGCTCTGCGAATACGAAGCGTCCAGAATCTCCTGCGCGTATGCGCGCTCCTGGGGCGTAAGCCGTGCCGTCTCGATCAGGTCGGGACGCCAGCGGCAGGTGCGCTCGATGGCATTCTTACGGCGCCAGGCGTCAACCTTGGCATGGTCACCGCTCACGAGCACCGGCGGCACGCCCTCGCCGTTGAATTCAGCAGGGCGAGTGTACTGCGCATACTCGAGCAGGCCTCCGTCCTCGGCGGTCGAGAACGACTCGTCGACGTTGCTCATCTCGTCACCAAGGGCGCCGGGAATCAGGCGTACGACGGCATCGGCAACGACCATAGCGGGAAGCTCGCCGCCCGTGAGCACGTAATCGCCGATCGACAGGCGCTCGTCGGCATACGCATAGGCACGCTCGTCGACACCCTCGTAACGGCTGCACACAAACAGCAAGCGCTCGCTTTTGAGCAGGCGCTCGGCCACATGCTGTGTAAAGGGCTCGCCACAGGGGGTAAAAAACACCACGGTGGGCTTAGGACCCTCGGAGCTAATAGCCTCGATGGCCTCGACAATAGGCTCGACCTTCATGAGCATGCCCTGCCCGCCGCCGTACGGCTCGTCATCGACGGTACGATGGCGGTCGTGCGTCCAGTCGCGCAGGTTATACGCCTTAAAATCAAAAAGGCCGGCCTTGCGGGCGCGGCCCAAAATCGATGTGGACATGACGGGCTCAAACATCTCGGGAAAGACCGAAAGGGTCTCAATCAGCATGTTGTCCTCCCTACTTGTCCATATCGATCAGGCCGTCCATAACGTGGACGGAAATTGTTCCTGTGTCGGGAAGATCGAGCACAACCTGCTCGATCACAGGAATCAGTACCTCGCCGTACCGATCACCCTCGACAACCCAAACATCGTTAGCGGGCGTCGACATGATCTCGACGATCGTGCCGAGTGAACCGAAGCGCTCGTCGACCACCTCGCGACCCATCAGGTCGGTATAGGCGGCGTCGAGTGAATCGAGCTCTAAATCGTCACGATTTGCCAACACATAGCATCCCGTGATGCCCTCGGCGGCCGTCAAGTCGTCAATGCCCTCAAACGAGACCAGATCGCCATCGCCCGTATCGGTGACGGACACGACCGTGCAAAAGCGGTCGCGCTTGAGCGCCGGCGGCGTCAGGGCGACGCGCATACCCGGCTCTAATACAGAAGGAAGCCCCCGCAGCGGTTGCGCGAGGACCTCCCCCTTCCTTCCGTGCGGCTTGACCACACGGGCGATGTTTTTGTACTGGGACCTCAAGGTCCTAGCCCAGAACCTCTACCTCGACAGCAGTGTCGAGGCGAGCGGCCAGTGCACGGGCGAGCGTGCGAATGGCCTTGATGGTACGGCCACGACGGCCGATGACCTTAGCGACGTCATCCTCGGCGACCGAAACCTCGATCGTAGAGGCGTCGTCACCATCGATGACCTCAAGGCTCACGGAATCCGGGTCGTCGACGATCTGAACAACGAGATATTCGACGAGATCGGCGATGCGATCTGAGAGCATTGCCTCACCCTCGAGCTGTGCAGCGTCAACCTCAGGCACGATTTACTCCTCGGCGCCCTCAGCGGCCTCAGCGGCAGCCTTAGCGGCCTCGGCCTCTTTGGCGAGCTGCTTCTTGGACTTCTTGACGACGGTCTCGGTCTTCTCGCCCTCGTTGGCGGCCTTGACCAGAGCGGCGACGGCGTCGGTGAGCTGAGCGCCCTTGGACTGCCAGTCGGCGATCTTCTCGAGGTCGAGGTTGATGGTCTTGGGGGCGGTCATCGGGTTGTAGCGGCCAACCTCCTCGATGATACGACCGTCACGCGGGGCGCGGGAATCGGCGACGACGACACGGTAGTACGGACGCTTCTTAGCGCCGTGACGAGCAAGGCGAATCTTGACTGCCAAAGGAAACTCCTCCAACCAAGCAGCTTTAGGCTGCAACTACAAACAAACAGTTGAACATAATACGCCATCGACGCGGGCAGGTGAAGTCCGTGAGACCAACTTCTTCGGTGTAGTCGAGGGCAAATCCATATCTTAGACAAGAATTCGGGATTTGCAAGCACATACACGCACCCCACATGAGCTGCGCGGTATACTCATGACATGGAAAGACGCGAACATACATACGGTTATGAGGATGCCATGGGCGTCACGCCGCCTCCCTGGACGGGTCCGGCAGTGGGCCTGATGGACCTCGATGCGTTTTTTGCGAGCGTGGAAATGCTCGATCATCCCGAATGGCGCGGAAAGCCGCTCATCGTGGGCGGAGACGCCGATTCGCGTGGCGTCGTGTCCACGTGTTCGTATGAGGCACGTCGCTTTGGCGTGCACTCTGCCATGGCCTCGGCCGAGGCGCGGCGCTTGTGCCCGCAAGCCATTTGGACGCACGGGCACTTTGATCGCTACCGCGAGGTGAGCGCGCAGGTCATGGCGATTCTCGCCGACGAGACCCCGCGCGTTGAGCGCGTATCCATCGACGAAGCCTTTATCGATATCACACCGGGTCGCTTTGCGCCCGAAGACCCACTGCTGGTTGCGCGGCGTATAAGCGACCGCGTGGCAGCGCTGGGAGTGACGTGCTCCATCGGCGTGGGCTGCAACAAGACGGTTGCAAAGATCGCAAGCGAGCGGGATAAGCCGTTTGGGCTGACCATCGTGCGCCCCGGAACCGAGCAGCGCTTTTTGGCCGCGCTGCCGGTGTCTGCCATGAGCGGCATCGGACGCTCAGCCGAGGAGCGACTGCGCCGCATGCGCATCTACACCCTCGGCGAGCTATCACGTGCACCGGAATCCACCTTGGCCTCTATTTTTGGCGTCAACGGCGAACGCATGCGCCAGCGTGCGCTGGGACTCGAGGTTTCCGAAGTCACGAGTCTGGACGAGGAACGCGAGGTTAAATCGGTGAGCAATGAGCGCACCTTTGCGAAAGATTTGACTGAGCGTGGGGACATCGAAGCGGCGATTGCGCTGTTGGGAGAGTCAGTGGGACGCCGTCTGCGCCGTCAGGGACTAACGGGCGCCACGGTGACGCTCAAGCTTAAGTATTCGTATGGCAGCGGGCGTACGGCACAGCGTCGACTTCCACACCCCACCGATGACGAGAATATCTTTGTTGCCGTGGCGCTCGAGCTGCTCGACAATATCTGGCAAGAAGGCATGCACGTGCGTCTGGCAGGTATCGGAATGAGCGACTTCAACCACCAAGGCGGTATCCAAACCGACCTGTTCTGCGAAGTCGATGGCCGCGGGGCCCAATCCAGCGACCGACGCGACCTCTCCGTCGCCATCGACGCCGTCCGAGACAAATTCGGCGACACCGCCCTATCCTTCGGCCGCCAATCCCGCTTCAACGATTAACCGCCTTTAGGCAAAAAAGAAAGCCGGGCAGGTGCGGAAAACCGCAACTGCCCGGCGAAATGCGCGAAGCTAGCTAAAAAGCCCCGTATCAAATGAGCTACTAGAGGAGATTGAGGGGGAGCTGGGGGGCGTCACCCCAGAGCTTTTCTAGGCGGTAGAAGTCGCGGGCTTCGGGAGTGAAGACGTGGACGACAACCGAGCCGTAGTCCATGAGCATCCAGGTCTTCTGCTCGCGGCCCTCGATGGAGAACGGATGCTCGCCGCAAGCCTC
The DNA here is from genome assembly GCF_003475665.1 of Collinsella sp. AF29-7AC. Taxonomy (NCBI): domain Bacteria; kingdom Bacillati; phylum Actinomycetota; class Coriobacteriia; order Coriobacteriales; family Coriobacteriaceae; genus Collinsella; species Collinsella sp. AF29-7AC. The sequence goes on along the minus strand of NZ_QRQX01000007.1, from coordinate 34,762 downwards.
GGCGACCTTCTCCTCGATCTCGTCGACGATCGAATCGACCTGGCGGTTGTTGGTACCGGTGGCAAGCACAAAGTAGTCGCACACGTCGGAAAGCTCGGTCAGGTCGAGCACCTGCACGTCGTCGCCCTTCTTGTCGTAGGCGGCCTGCGCGGCGGCGCGGGCGACATCCTCGGCGGCGACACCGCTCGCGGACAGCGAGGCGGCGGTGCGGTCGGACGTGGCAACGAAACTCTTGTGCTCCACACCTTCAAGAATCTGCTCGTCAGTCATGGTCTCGTCGGCCATGGAATACCTCTTTCTAGACACACCCGAGCTAGCGCAGCTGGGCGTAATGGTTGTAAATCGTAATAGCCGTGGGATAAAGATAGCGCCCGGACTGGATCACATAGACCAGACCCTGCGCAAAACAGGAGAAGAACAACTCGTCAAGCGTCGACTCCCCCACCATCTTGCGCAGCGCGTGGGCATAATCACCATGGCGGTTGGGTTCGATGGCATCGGCCACAAAGACCACCATATCGAGCGGCGTCATGTCGCAGGCACCCACGGTGTGACGGTCGACAGCCTGGAAAACAGCCGGCGACAGCTCGGGGAAAAGCTGCGGAAGCTCATAGGCGGCAACAGGGCCATGCAAAAGCGGCGTCGCGGCGGAAGGAGAGCCGGCAACCTTGATGCCATAGTGAAGCGCGCGGGCCACGAGCTCGTCATCGGAAAGAACCTTGTCCCAATCGTGAATTAAGCCGGCGGCAGCCGCATCAAAGCGGTCAACGCCGTAGACCTCGGCCAGATGAAGTGCGGTCTCGGCAACACCCAGCGAATGCACATAGCGCTTGCGCTTATCTTTCATGCGAACATCGAGCAGCTCTTGAATGCGCTTGAGCAGCGCGCGCTCATCGCCCTCAAACTGATCCTCTACCGACAACGTAGCCCCCATCACTCAAAATCTTCTTGGCCCAAATCGGCATATAGCCTGCGCTTGCGAATGTAGCCGAGCACGGACTCGCTCGTAAGATAGCGCACGCTCATGCCGCGGGCAACTCGCTTACGAATGTTCGTCGAGCTGATCGCCAGCGCCGGAATCTGAATATAGCGCACGTCGAACGGCAGCCCCGACTCTTTGATTCGGGCACGCGCCGTATCGATATCAAAGCCCGGTCGCGTCGCCGCAATAAAGGTAGCAAGCTCAGCGATTCGTTCGGCATCATGCCAGGTCACAATATCGATAATCGCATCGGCGCCCGTAATAAAGTAGAGCTTTACCTGCGGCGGGTAAAAATCGCGAAGGGCATGAAGCGTATCGGCCGTATAGGTTACGCCCGGACGGTCAATCTCGAACCGGCTCGCCAAAAAGGCCGGGTTCGCGGCGGTGGCGAGGACCGTCATGGCATAACGGTCCTCGGCAGGCGTCACCGGCTTGTCAAGCTTAAAGGCGGGAGAGCCCGCCGGCATAAAGAGCACAGCGTCCAAGTCGAGCGACTCGCGCGCCTGCTCGGCAGTCACCAGGTGCCCGTAATGAATCGGGTCGAATGTGCCGCCCATAATGCCAAGCCGAAACTCCTTGCCCTCTTTTATGGGAAGCTCGGGCAAACCGATTCCACCGCGCAGCGACATGGCTTACTCGCCCTCCGAGGTCTCGGCATCGTCCGCGGCATCCGCCGCATCGATAGCCTCGACGCCCTCATCCGCAGCATCGGCCACGTCAATGGCCTCAACGGCAACGTCCTCGCCAGCGTCCTCGAGCTCCTCGTACTCCGAGAAGTCCTCAGCGCCCTCAAAGTCAAAGGCGCGCTGGCAAATGCGGACCTCGTCGCCCGCACGGCAACCGGCCTTCTCGAGCGCGTCGTCAACACCCATACGCGCAAACTTATGCTGCAGGTAGATGACGGCTTCCTCGTTTTCCCAGTCGGTCTGGATGACCATGCGCTCGATGGCACGACCGACCACGCGGAAGGCGCCGGGCTCTTCCTGGACAATGCGGAACCGCTTCTCGCGCTGCAGACGGCGGCGCTCCCACTCCTCGTCGCGCAGATCGACCGGCTCATCAGAGACCGCCAGCTCGGCGCGAAGCTTAGCCACCTGCTCGCCTACGGCAAGCATCAGCGTATTGAGACCGGCACCCGTCACGGCGGACACGGCAAAGAACATATGGCCGTCGTCGAGTGCCGCACGCTTGAGGTCGGCAATCTTGTCGGCCGTGCCCGGCGCATCGCACTTGTTGGCGACGACGATCTGCGGACGCTCCGAAAGCTCGGCGCCATACTGCTCGAGCTCACGGTTGATGATACGGTAATCCTCAACCGGGTCGCGATCCTCAAACCCGCCCGTCATGTCAACGACATGCATGATGAGCGCCGTGCGCTCAATGTGGCGCAGGAACTGATGGCCCAGGCCCTTGCCCTCGCTTGCGCCCTCGATCAAACCAGGAACGTCGGCAACGACGTAAGAATACTCACCGGCACGCACCATGCCGAGGTTCGGCACGAGCGTTGTAAACGGATAGTCGGCGATCTTGGGACGGGCGGCACTCATGCGCGCGATAAGCGAGGACTTGCCCACCGAGGGGAAGCCCACGAGCGCGGCATCGGCCATAAGCTTCATCTCGAGCTCAATCCAGTGCTCCTCGGCCGGTTCGCCCAGCTGAGCGAACGCGGGCGCGCGGCGCACCGACGTCACAAAGTGCGTGTTGCCCAGGCCACCGGCACCGCCGGGCGCCACGACAACGCGCTCGCCATCATGCACCAGGTCGGCAATCTCGAACATCGGGGTCTGCGTCTCGGGGTCGAGCTCGCGCACCACGGTGCCCATAGGAACCTTCAAAATTAGGTCCTCGCCGCTCTTACCGTTACGACGGGCACCCTGCCCGTGCGTGCCGCGCTCGGCGCGGAAGTGATGCTTAAAGCGGTAATCGATCAACGAAGACAGCTGAGCATCGGCCTGGATGACGACATTGCCGCCACGACCGCCGTCGCCGCCATCGGGGCCGCCCTTGGGGACAAATGCCTCGCGCCTAAACGACATGCATCCGGCTCCGCCGTCGCCGCCGCACACGTTAATACGGCTGATATCGGTGAACTGTGACAACAGAATCGCCTCCTACAAAAAGAGGGAGACCCTTGAATCCTAAAACTCAAGTGCCTCCCACATATGTGCTCTATGAAGGGTGAATTACGCGTTCGCGAGCGGGCGTACGCTGACCCTGTGCTTGATACCCTTGTGGAACTCAACGGTACCGTCGACCAGCGCGAACAGCGTGTCGTCCTTGCCACGGCCAACGTTCTCACCCGGGTGGATGTGAGTGCCGTGCTGACGGACGAGAATCGTGCCCGTGGTTACCGTCTGGCCGGCATAGCGCTTCGTGCCAAGGCGCTGACCGCGGGAGTCACGGCCATTACGGGAGGAACCGAGTCCTTTTTTGTGTGCCATTGTGTATACCTACTCTTTCGTTACGAGTGTAATCTACTCGGCGACGGGAGCCTCGGCAACAGCCTCGGCCTCTGCCTTGACAGCCTTCTTGGCGCGGGACGTAGCCTGGACCTTCACGATCTTCAGCTTGGTGAGCTGCTGACGGTGACCCTTCAGACGACGATAGCGCTTACGCTTGTGGAACTTGAAGACCAGCTGCTTCTCGCCCTTGAACTGCTCAACGATCTGAGCGGTAACCTTGGCCTTGGCCAGCTTGTCGGGATCGGTGACGATCTTCTTACCATCGTTGAGGAAGATGACCGGCAGGGTGACCTTGTCGCCCTCATTGCCCTCGATCTTCTCGACGGTGATGACATCGTCGGTGGCGACCTTGTACTGCTTGCCGCCCGTGTTAACGATTGCGTACATGTTTACTTGCCCTTCATGCATCAGTTAGTGCAACAGCCGAATATAGTAGCAGGCGAAAATACCCCCGTCAACGAGTATGTGGAGCAAATCCACAAGTTCGCACAGGTATGGGGCTGACGAGTCGGCCCTCGTCGTCCTCGCATGCTTGATTCTGACGCTCGACATCGTAGGAGCAGATGGTCACGAGGTCTTGCATACCGGTGGAAACAATAGGTGCATCCACGCCCGGGGTCAAGCCCTGCAACAAAACATCAGCAGCAGAAAGCAAAATTTCCGGACGCATGGAGCCCTCGTTGTCGGCATGGGTGTCGAGCATGAGCACCAAATGGTCCGGGCGCTCCCCCGCCGTGAGCTCATAGCCCACGAGCGTGTGATCCAAATCCAAGCGCTTGCTCTTTTTGCCGCGCGCGTAGTCGATGCCATGGTCCGCGCGCAGCGTGTCGATCGCACGACGCACCTCGTCGGTGCTTACGGGCGCCTCGGGATCCAAGTGCAGGTCGATGCGATACGACAGACGCGTGAGCTGCGCCGTCAACGCCGGCGTGCGCACGTCGATGTAGGCAGCCTCGATAGGCGCCAGATCGGCCGGTGATGCAGCGGCCAGACGCTCAAAGGCCTCGTCAAGCGCGACGAACTCGGTCATAAACAGGTCATACCACTCGCAGGTCGACGACGTGCCCACGGGCAGCGCCGACGAAAAGCCCACGCGCATATGCGGTGAGAAACCCTGCGTCACGGCATAGGGCAGGCCCGCACGGCGCACGATACGCTCAATGGTATGGATTAGTTCCAAATGGCCCAGGTACTTGAGGCGATCACGCTTGCCGTAGCGAACGCGCAGCCTAAAGAGCGTGGGATTGTCGGTCAAACGCTCACTCATGCGCGATCACCCATCAATACATTCTTGGCGTGGAGCGTGGGGCAGATTCCGCAACCGGTGCACGACGTGCGGGTGCAGTCGGGCGTCGTGACGCCCTCGAGCGAACGGCGGTATTCGCGCTCGAGGAAGCCGCGCGAGCAGCCGGGGCTCACGTGCTCCCAGGGCAGACGCCAGTCCAGCTCATAGGGCAGGTGCACGAGCTCGTTGAGGTCGATGCCGTTTTTGGCAGCGGCCTCCTTCCAGTTGTCGAGCGAAAAGTGCTCCACCCAGGCGTCGAAGCGCGAGCCCGCACGCCAGGCATCGATGATGACCGGCGTCATATCGCGACCGGCACGGGAGAGCGCAGCCTCGATGAGCGAGGTCTCGGCATCGTGGTAATGCACGCGGACGGCACGGTTACGAACGCTCGTGATGAGCAGCTTCTGGCGGCGCTTGACGTCGTCGTAATCGAGCTGCGGGCACCACTGGAAGGGCGTTGCCGCCTTGGGGATGAACACCGAAACCGAGATAGACACCGAGATAGACCCGCGGCGCGCCTTGGGCACCACGGAACGGCCAAGCTCCAGCACGTGATCGGCCAGGTTGGCGATAGCCACGATGTCCTCATCGCGCTCGCCGGGAAGGCCCATCATGAAGTAGAGCTTCATGCGGTTCCAGCCGGCCTCGAAGGCTGCCTTGGCCGCGCGATCCAAGTCCTCCTCGGTCACGTTCTTGTTGATGATGTCGCGCATACGCTGGCTGCCCGCCTCGGGCGCGAACGTCAGGCCGCCCTTCTTTTCGCCGGCGACCGACTCGGCCATATCCACGCCAAACGAATCCAGGCGCTGCGAGGGAATGGACACGCGAATGCCCGTGTCTTCCAGACGGCGGTTAAGGCGACCGAGCACATCGCGGATGCAGGAGTGGTCGGTCGTCGAAAGCGAGGTAAGCGACACCTCGTCATAGCCGGTCTTTTCCAGGCCCTGGATCACCGACGAGACGATCTGGTCGGCCGAACGCTCACGCACCGGGCGATACGTCATGCCGGCCTGGCAAAAACGACAGCCGCGAGCGCAGCCGCGCAGAATCTCGATAGACAGGCGGTCGTGAACCAGCTGCGCATAGGGCACGCACGACTGCGACAGCGGATTCGTGGCGCCGAAATCCTCGACGACGCGTTTGTAGACCACGGTCGGCGCATCCTTGCCCTCGCGCGGCACGGTGTAGCCATGCGGCGAGCAGGGCTCGTCGTGACGAACCTCATAGAGCGACGGCACGTAGTTGCCGGCAATGGATGCAAGCTGCTCAACAATCTGCGCGCGCGGGACTCCTTCGTCGCGCAGGCGGCGATGCAGCTGGCAGGTCTCGAGCAGCGATTCCTCGCCCTCGCCGATGAGGATGGCATCGAAGAAGGCCGCGTACGGCTCGGGGTTGTACACCGAGGGGCCGCCGGCGATGATGATGGGGTCGTCTTCACCTCGGTCGGCCGCTAACAGCGGAATGCCAGCGAGGTCGAGTGCCTCAAGGAAGTTCGTCACCGCCATCTCGTGCGGCACATGCAGACCGACGATATCAAACGAAGCGACGGGGGCGGCACCCTCGAGCGACAGCAGCGGAATACCCGCCTCGCGCATGGCGTCACCCATATCGGGCCACGGCACATAGCCACGCTCGCAGGAGATGCCCTCGGCCTGGTTAAGGATGTTGTAGAGGATGGCGATGCCCTGGTTGGGCAGACCGACCTCGTACACATCCGGGTAGATCAGGCAGCAACGGTAGTCGGCATCGGCCTTTGAAAGCGTGCCCCACTCGTGATCGATATAGCGGCTCGGCTTTTCGACCTTGGCGAGCAGCGGCTCAATTAAATGAAAGCAGTCTTGATACGGAACGCGCAACGGAAAACCCCTAAGCAGCGAGATCGGATGCGTCCTGATAGGACGCCATAGGACGGGTAGCGCCCGCGACCGTGGTCACCAGATCGCGAACGCGGGAGAACGTGGCAGTGACCACCTCGTTGGCACGGCTGTAGTCGACATCGCGCTCGTAGAGCGAAACGAGCGCACGGCCCATGCCATAGGTGCCCGCGGCGGCAGTAAGCGCCTTGACGGCAAACCCAATATGCGGCGTCTGCTTGACGAGCGCGCGGGTGAACGCGCGGATCACAAGACCGCCGGCAAGCACGCCCGCGACCTCGTAGCCGCGCTCAGGCTTAATGCCGCGTCCAAAGACGGCAGCGAGCTCAAAGAGCATGCCCACCTGCGCCAGCGCCATCACGGGATAATCGGCGCCCGGCAAAAACACCAGCGCACCGGTCGCCATATTGGTGAGCGCGCACGAGGTGATGATACGATTGGCCGCCGCGATGCGCATGAAGGCAAAGTTCGCCGCAAAAGCCGTTTCCTTGTCGGTGCGATCGAGAATCCAGCGGGCAAGCGTCTCGAGCAGATACGTCTTATCGGTTGCCGCTACCACGCCGAGCATAGGCGTGGACTCCTCGATAAACGGCACCTCCACAGCAGACTCGGCAAGCACGCACACGGGCGCGCCGGCGATCACGAGCTCCTGCACGGCACTCTCCAAGCGGTCGGAGCCGCACGAGAGCACCAGTACCACATCGGTATCGGTCTTTGGAGCAATTCGCTCCTCCCCCAGACGCTCGACGCGCACAATGCCCAAGGTCGTCTGCGGTACAAAGGCGTCACGCACTGTCTCGGCCAGAAAGCGCGAGGCGGACGAATCCAAATAGACCGAGACGCGCACCGGCGTATCGGAATCCTTCTTAACGGACGCGCCCATCTTAAAAGCGCGGGTCAGCTTATCTACGGGAATTTTCATAGCAAACCCCTCCAGCGGTTACGCGGCGCCCGAACGATGCCGCCATATGGATTGTACGATACCCACCGTCAGCAGCTGAATCATCATCGAAGACGAACCGAAGCTAATAAACGGTAGCGGAATACCGGTAATCGGCATCATGCCGATGCACATGCCGATGTTTTCGAAGGTCTGGAACGCCCACATGCCAACGATGCCCACACACGATAGGCGCAAGAACAGCGACTCACACTTAAAGGCGACGCGAATCGTCGAAAAGATCAGCAGCACGTAGAGGCACAGGAGCAAAAAGGAACCGCAAAAGCCAAAGGTCTCGGACAGGAAGGCGAAGACGAAGTCGGTGTGGAACTCGGGCAGAAAGCCGCCGGCCGACTGCGTCGCATGGCCCAAACCCTTACCAAAGAAGCCGCCCGAGCCAACGGCGATAAGCGACTGCTGCAGGTTGTAGGCATCGTCCGAATCGGCATTATCGGGGTCGATAAAGACCGTCAGGCGGTTCATCTGATACTGCTTGATGAGCACATCGTGGCCGAGCAACGAATCAAAGACCGAATCGAGCGCCAGGACGAGGGCCACCAGGCCCACGAGCAGGGCCAGGGTCGACAGCACCCATTCGCGGCGCGCACCGCTCATGCAGATGACGATGGCGCCCGAGACCAGCACGACCAGGCCCGAGCCCAGGTCGCCCATGGCGACGACGGCCAAAAACGGGATGGACAGCATGCCGCAGAGCTTGACGTAGTCGCGAACGGTATCGATGCGGCCGTTATACTGCGAGCCAAGCGTGGCAATAAAGAAGATGGTGATGAGCTTGGCAAGCTCGACCGGCTGGAATGTCAAGCCGATACCAGGAATCTTGATCCAGCCCGTCATGCCCAGACCGCCCGTATAGGACAGACCCGGAATCTTGGGCGAGAAGATCACGATCAGGTCGATGACGAGCAACGCCGTCGAGAAATTGGAAATACCGCGCAGGTCGGTACGCCAGACCAGCACCGCCAGCAACGCCCCGATACCAATTCCCAGCAGATGGCGTGAGAACGAAGCATCGGCCTTAAACTGCGAAGCCGACCAGATAATGATGGCACCGTAGGCGACGAGCGCCACTGTGGCCACGAGCACACCGATATGCACCTTTTGGCGAAACGTGCCGCGCGAGGCCGAAAGTTGCTTGTTGACGCGGTCCAGGCTGCTGCGAGAGCCGGTCTTGGTTGAACGGAACAGATCCGCCGGAGAAAAATCCATCGCAACCTCCTATCGAACCGAAGAATCGCCCGAGGCCGAAGAGGTATCGGGCTCGTCATAAATCACGCCGAGCACATCGCGCACGACGTGCATCGCGGTATCTGAGCCACCGCCGCCCTGCTCCAGGACCGTAGCGATGACATACTTGGGATCATCGGCCGGCGCATAGGCGCAAAACCACGCGTATTCGTCCTCGCCGCTTTTCTCGCCCGTGCCCGACTTGCCGTATACCTGCGGCGTCAGGGTGCCAAAGTGAGCCGCCAAGGACGTCGATGCCGTGTAAATCACGTCGTGCATGCCGTTGCGAACAAGAGCCAAATCCGAATCGCTGTTGATCTTGGCCTCCAGGCGCTTCTTCTTGCCCTTGCCGTTGTACTTATAGGCATCGCCGTCGCCATCGCGCGACACGGCAGACAAAAACACGTGAGGCACGTACTGTTTGCCGCCGTTGGCAAGACCCATATAGGCGCACGCCATCTGCAGGGGCGTCACCAGGATGTCGCCCTGGCCGATGGCAATGTTGGTCATATCGCCGGCATTCCACTTGCGGTCCTCGGCAGAGGCGTCGGTAAAGTACGACTCCTTCCACTCGGCATCGGGAATACGGCCCGCGCCCTCACTCGGCAGATCGATACCGCAGGTCTTGCCTAGGCCCCAGCGACGAAAGACCTCCTGCAGGCCCTCGGAATGTTGCTCGTCATAAAAGAACGCCTTGCCCATGTCGTAGAAGACGGGGTCGCACGAGTTGGCGATACCCGACTGCAGCGTCATGGTGCCGTGTCCAGACGTCAGCCAGCAGCGCTTGCCCCAAGCCTTGCCCAAGCCCGTCCAATAGCCCGTGCAGTTGGTCGTCTGCCCCGACGTGTAGGTTCCAAACTCAAGACCGGCCAGGGCCGAGAGCGGCTTGATGGTCGAGGCCGACATGTACTGTCCGCTAATGGCGCGGTTGAGCAGCGGGTGCGAACCCTTGTCATCATTGAGCTCGGTCCACACGTCATTTGAGACGCCGCCGATAAAGACAGAAGGATCGAACTTAGGCTCGCTCGCCATGCCCAGGATCTCGCCATTGTTGGGATCGAGACACACCACAGCGCCGTTGCCGGCATTGCTGTAGCCAGTGGTCTTGGCAAGCTCGATGGCGCTCGCCAGTGCCGTCTCACAGGCCTGTTGGATCTTAAGGTCGAGCGTGAGCTTAATGTCGGAGCCGGCCTTGGCGGGCACGGCGCCGGCCTGACCGGTCACATTGCCCGAGGCATCGACCTTGACGGTCTGCTCGCCACGAATACCCTGCAGCAGGTTTTCGTAGTAGCTCTCAACACCCGCCTGGCCCACGATATCGCCCGACTGGTACGTAATCCGGCCAGCAGAAGCATCATCATCGCCAGAGGTTTTCTTATTCTGGGCCTCGAGCTGCTCGGAGGTAATGGTGCCGGTATAGCCCAAGATATGGCATGCCGTCTCGCCATATGGATACTGGCGCTCGGTACGCTCGGCAATCTTGACGCCCGGGAACTCGCCGGCGTGCTCCTGAATATAGGCAACCGTGGAGCGACGGACGTCCGTCGCGATGGTATGCAGGCTCTGGGCGCCCTCGGAATTGTCCTGAATATTGCGCAGAACCGCCACGTAGGGCATACCGAGCACGTTGGCAAGATGGCGAACCAGAACCTCATCCTCGGCAAGGTCGCGGTAGGCCACGACAGCAAGTGAGGGACGGTTCTGGACAAGTGCCACGCCATTGCGGTCGAGGATGCGGCCACGCACAGCGGGTGTGGTAACGGTGCGCGTCTGATTGCTATTAGCCTGCTTTTCGTAATAGTCCGACGAGACCATCTGCATGCCCCACAGCTTGACGGCAAGCGCCGCGAACATCGCGCCCACACCCGTGGTGAGGATGGAGAAGCGGCCCTTAAAGGCGGTCGCCGCGGTATTGCCCTCGCCCTCGGTGGCGCGCGGGGCCGTTCCATGCTGCGTATCGTAGGTAAAACGGGAATCGCCGCGACGCATGATGACCAGCGCGACCACGATGGCCACAACCAGCACGATACCGGCGATAATAACCGTCATCTGGGAAGACATCTACAGGCCTCCCCTATTTGAGCTTGCGGGTCTTGGGCTTAAAGCGCATGCCCGTCTGGCGTCCGCCACGTGCGGAGAATCCATAACCGGACTGCGGCACGACGCCGGACATCAAAAATGGAATGGCAACCAGACCCGTCAGGATCGAAGACGGCAGCGCATGACCGAAGATCGCCACGACAAAGCTCGTCTCCAAACCCATAAACAGCAAGATGATGCTGTAGATCACATTAATGACGAGCGCGAAGGCACCCACCGTGATGCCGCGCGCACTCGGGGTACCGCCCGTCTGACCGGCGGCGCTATGCACCAGGGCAAAAGAACCCACGGTCAGCAGGAGCGACATAACGCCCACCGGCACGGCAGCGGAAAGGTCATAGAACAAGCCGCTGCAAAAACCGCACACGACGGCACGGGTCGGGTCGCCCGAGAACACGCTTATGCACACCAGGATAATCATAAAGTTGACGCGACCGCCCGCAATGGAGATCTGCGGTGCCAGGCCTGCCTGCAGCAGCACGCACACGATGGCGGCGATTACAAACGTGCGGGAGCTCATCCCCTGCTCGTGTAGATCCATGGACATGCCCCCTATTCGCTCGAGCCGGAATCGGTCGTCTCGGACGTGTCGGAACCGTCATCCGAGCTCTCGTCCTTCGTCTTGGTCGCAGCATCGCGCGACGTTCCCTGCGGCTTGCTATTAGCGGTGCTCACGTCCTCATCCGAGGCCGACTGTTCGTCGGTCAGCGAGGTGATGACCAGCACTTCCTCGTTGTTCTCGGCCGTCGTCTGGGCGCGCACCACAATGGTGTAGTACACGTCGTTTGCGGATTTTTCAACCGACGAGACGGTGCCGAGCGGTAGACCCTTGGGGAACACACCGCCAATGCCCGAGGTCACGATGATGTCGCCAACCTTAACATCGGAGTCGACGCTCACGTACTCAAGACGCAGCGTGCCGTCAGCCTGACCCTGCAGCATACCCTGGGCGCGCGTGTCCTGCACCATGGCGGATACGCCGGAGTTCTCGTCGCCAATCAGGCGCACGGTAGAGGTCTTGGCCGATACCTCGATAATCTGGCCGATAACACCGGCAGAACTCGTCACGGGCATGTTGATGGTAAGGCCGTCGGCAGAGCCCTTGTCGATGGTAACGGTCGAGGTCCAGGCATCGCCGGAGGCACCAACGATACGAGCAGCGGTCGATTTGAGGTTATAGGTCGACTGCAGGCCGACCAGCCCCTCCAGACGCTCGGCGGTCTTTTGAGCCTCGGAGAGCTCGGCAACCTTAGAGGTCAGTTCCTCGTTTTGCTTCTTAAGCTCGTCAAGCGTGTCCTGCGACGCCGTAAGGTTAGAGAACACGTTACCGATCGCATTGAAGGGAGCCGCCACAGCCGAGCCCACAAAGCGCACCGGCGAGGTAATCGTCGTCACGCCCGAGCGCACGGCATGAATCGGTCCTGCCTCGCCCTCGCGGATGTAAAACGTGAGAAGCAACACCGAAATCAGGCTGAAAACAATCAACGGGCGCATACCCGTTGATTGTCGCTTGGTATTCAGATTTGTGGAGAAACCCGAAGATCGTGCCAAATGGAATCCACCTTTTGGAAATTAAGCATTGGTCTGGACGAAGCCGCCATCAAACGCATTGGCCTCGAGCACGCGGGCACAGCCGTTAACGACGTTATCGAGCGCCGTGGGGCTAACGTTGACCGAAACACCGGTCTCATCGCGCAGGCGCACGTCGAGACCACGCAGCAGCGCGCCGCCACCGGTCAGCAAAATGCCGTAGTACATAAGGTCCGAGGCAAGATCGGGAGGCGTAGCGTCGAGTGCGTCCTTGACGGCCTTGGCCATCTCGTCGAGCGGCTTGTTGAGCGCGCGACGAATCTCCTCGCTCTCGATGCGCACGGTCTTGGGCAGACCGGTGATCACGTCGCGGCCGTTGACCTCGACGTCGAGCTCATCCTTGAGCGGCACGGCGGAGCCGACCTTGATCTTGATGTCCTCTGCCGTACGCTCGCCGATGGCCAGGTTGTAGGCATCGCGAACGTGCGTGAGGATGGCCTGATCGAACTCGTCACCGGCAATACGAATGGACTGCGAAACGACAATGCCGCCCATAGCGATAACGGCAACCTCGGTGGTACCGCCGCCGATGTCGATGACCATGGAGCCGGTGGGTTCCTCGACGGGCAGGTCGGCGCCGATAGCAGCTGCCATAGGCTCTTCGATCAGATAGGCCTGGCGGGCGCCGGCCTGGATCGTGGCCTCAAAGACAGCGCGCTTCTCGACCGACGTGACACCGGAGGGAACGCAGACGACAACACGCGGACGCGGAGTCCACGGATAGCGCTTCTCGGACGCCTTGTCGATAAAGTAGCGAAGCATGGCCTCGGTAACATCGAAGTCGGCGATGACGCCGTCCTTCAGGGGACGAACGGCCACGATGTTGCCGGGCGTACGGCCGAGCATGCGCTTTGCCTCGATACCGACCGCCAGGATGCGCTCGTCGTTCTTGTCGATGGCAACAACAGAGGGCTCGCGAATAACGATGCCCTTGCCGCGCACGGAGACAAGCGTATTTGCGGTGCCGAGGTCGATGGCAAGATCGCCCGCATAGCTACCGAAGAACATATCCATCAAAGAAAACAACGCAACTCCTGATGTGTTGGATGATTGCTGGAAAACTACTAGCTCATCATACTAGCGCAAGCCCGGCACCTCACTTGCGGTGAAGCGCCGGGCAAAGCTAAATCCCATAAGGTCACTACTGGTTGTCAGCAGCCGAGAAATCCATATCGAGCGAAGAAACGGCCCAGCCGATATGGTTGTCGGAGCGCACGAATTTGACGGTGTACTCCTGCTCGCTGCCCTTGGACAGCGATGCCTTCACCTTGGCGGTCGTCTCGGTCATGGACTGATCCATGCCCTCGACGGACACGGTGGCACCCTGCGGAATCGAGGAGATGATCATCGACTTAGCGTCCTCGGACAGGCTCGAGGCCAGGCAAGACTCGGCCTTTGCGGCGTCACCGTCGCCGGCAGCCTGGAACAGATCGGTAACGACAGACTCCTGAGACGGGAAGCCAAAGCCGCGCGTGTAGGCAAAGCCCAGACCGCCCGCGGCGATCAAAATGAGCAGAAGCAGCACGATGAAGACTTTGAGACCCGTATGGCGATGGCGACGACGGACCTTGGCCTGCTTGCGATCCTGACGGTCCTGCTGGACCATCTCGGACTCGGACAGCGTAAAGAAGCCGGTGTCCGAGGGATCAGGCATAAACTGACCGGTCGCGCCCGTAGGATCGAGCGGATCGACGGCAGGAGCGTCCATCGCGGGCGCCGGAGCCGTGGCCATAGCCGTCTGGGCAGACAGCGCGGCAAGCGAATCCTGCACGCGGGCAAGCTCATCGGCCTGCTCGGAGGTGAGCTGGTAGATGCCATCGGCAGTAGCGGCATTAAAGGCGTCGAGTGCGTCGGAGGGACGGCCGGCGGCAGAAAGCGCCTGACCCATGCCGGCGTTGAGCGCACGCGTGTCGTCGCGGGGGCCGGCAAAGTCGATAGCCGTGCGATAAGTCTCCACGGCATCCGCCGGACGGCCGAGCTTAATGAAGCAACGACCGAGCTCGCCGAGTGCGGCGGCAGGAGCCGGATTGGCGCCGTCGATGGCAGCCTGACGGAAGGCGGTTCCCGCGTTGGCATAGTCGCCCGACTGGAACAACGCATTGCCCAGGCCCAGATAGGCCTTGAACGGCGTGGCATAGGAAGCATCCTGCGTAGCGGCAGAGAAAGCCTGAGCGGCCGTCGTGTAGTCGCCCACGGCGGCGAGCGCCTTGCCGCGGTTGGTGAGCAGCGCGCCGCGCTTGCCGTAGGTACCGTCGTTGAGGGCGGCGGCATAGGCCTCGGCGGCCTCGGCATACATGCCCAGGTGCATCAAGGCGTTGCCACGAAGGTGATCGGCCTCGCCCATAATCTCATCGGGAGTCTTTGCCGCCCCAAGCATCTGGGCTGCAGCGGAAAAATCACCCGCGCGGTAAGCGGCGCGGCCCTGTTGGATCAGCTGGCTATTCAAGGAAGTCCCCTTTACTCGTGAACGATCTCGACATGGACGATCTCGTCGCCGGCACGCAGCTGCGAAATCACATCGAGACCCTCGACCGTGGTACCAAAGACGGTGTAACCGGAATCGAGGTTATGCTGGGCACCCAGGCAGAAGTAGAACTGCGAACCCGCGGAATCGGGGTCCATGGAGCGTGCCATGGCAAGGGCGCCATCGACATGGCTGTTGCGCGGATTGGTGGCAAACTCGCCCTTGATGCAGTAGCCGGGGCCACCGGTACCGGGCATGCCGTCGGGGCCCTCAAGACCGGCGGCGACGTCGGCGCCGGACATGTCGCGGGTATTGGGGTCGCCACCTTGGATAACAAAACCGGGCACATAGCGATGGAACTTAAGGCCATCATAGAAGCCCATCGTGGAAAGCTCACAGAAGTTCGCGACATGAATGGGAGCGCCCTCGCCGTCAAACTTGACCTTGATGGTACCCTTCGACGTCTCGATTACGGCGCACTCGTCGCCGACAAGCTGATACTCGGGCGTGTAGAGCTCTTTCTTAAAACCAAACATGTGGTTCCTTCCTCGTGCGTTTAAAGCATATTTGTACGAATTGTAGCAATAAGCACGGGCTTACATCAATTGCGCACGTAGGTTATGCCGACTATGGCGAACTAATTTTAGGAACGCTGCTGCGGCTTCCAGGAACCCACATTGGCATCGTACTGGTTCAGCGCGCTGTTGCCGCCCTGCGCGATGGGCGCCAGGATCTCGCTTTGGTGGGAACTCATCGACTCGCCATCGGGAATGGCCAGCGAGATATCCCAGCTCTGGCAGATCACGTCGACGCGCTCATACATCCACTCGGCAAGCTGCTTTAAGTGGGCGATGTCATCCGCATAGACCGTATCGTCCTGTACTTTCAGGTTGTTAAGCTCATCTTGCGTCTTTTTGATCTGGTCGCGCAGGGCGTAGGCACTCTGCGACAGCTCCTGACGGGTGGACAGCGGCGTTCGGAGATAGCCGTTGTTAAAGGAATCGATGACCTCGCCGATCTGGTCCTCGTCAGCGTAGGACACGATGGTCTGATACAGACCGTCGAGCCTGGTATAGAGCTGATCATCGGTCAGCACGGTTTCTTCCTGGACCACCTCGGCAGAATCGTCCTGCTTGGTATCGTCCTCAGTCGCCTCGCCCTTTTGGCGCGTGGGGAAGGTCGTCTGCGCGGCCTGGCCAAACTGGTCATAGAAACCGGGCATGACACCCATGGGATCGGCCGTCACGAACCAATAGGCACCACCGCACACGACGGCAAGAACCGCGATGACGATAAGCGGCTTGGGAATATGACGCTTGTGCCTGTGATAAGCGTCCTCGTCGGGATGCACCTTACGCTTGGGTTTTTGAGGATCGTCGTGCAGGGAAACCGGCGTGGGAATAACGACCTTGGGGATACCGAAATCCTTATCGAAAGCCGGCAGCACGCAGGTCTCATTGGGGTCGGCGGCGTCCGAAAGCACCGCAGCGGCAGAGGCTGGCGCATGCGGCACCTCGGTATCGATCTGCTCTTGCGTTAGGCGCGGAAAGCCCGCCGTGCGGCCCGCTGCCAGGTCGGATGCGGCCGCGTCCTCGGAGAGGATACCCGGAGCGGGGCGTCCGCATTTGGGGCACGTACGATCATGCGGAGAAAGACGGGCACCGCAGCCCTCACAGAACACAAACTCGGTGTGCTCGGGACCATCGCCCGGACCCACATAGGCGTTGCAGTAGGGGCAGAACGAGGCGCCGTCCTCGATAGTCTTAAGGCAATGCGGGCAGATCACGGCATCCTCTTTTCGAAGCAATTCAAACAATCGAGGTTAGAGCATAACATCGCCACGGCCCCACAGGAGCAAGGCACCAATTCAACATCGCCAGGGCGCGTAGCTACTTCTTCTTTTTGCTTGGCATCGAAACTTTGATGCCTTGGGCGGACTTGGTTACGCGGGAGCGCTTGGCGCCCGTGGGCTTCTTTTTCTTGGGCTGGGCCTGGGCCACGCCCTCGAGTGCGCGGGCCTCGGCCTCACGAACGGTGCGAGCTTCGCGGCGCTGCGCCATGTCGGCGGCGACGCGCTTGGCAAAACGCTCCGCCGTCGAACCCGTCGAGCTCACCTTGCCGCCACCGCGACCCAAGCGAACGCGCACACCGCGGCCAAAACCAGTTGCGGCATGACGACGACGCGGCTTGAGCGAATCCATCATCGTGGCGAGCTTAAAGAACACCGAACAAGTAAAGACCACGATGACAGCCAAGATAACCATTTGGCCCATCGTCAGATTGGCAATAGACAGCAGCTCCGGGAATCCGATAACGCCCACCAGGATGCCAGCGACTACAAACACAAAGAGCACCACACGTAAGGGCGTGAGAGGCTGCGAGATGCGCCAGATCAGGCTGACGCTCGCCGCGCACGACGTAAGCAGGCACATCGTAGACAGCGTGAGCTGGCTAAAGCCAAACACCCGCGCCACAAAGATATCGAGCGCCGCAGCCAAAATGACCGCAATCGACGGCGGCAGCGCCCGCTTGAGCACGTTCGTCAGGAACGACCCCTTCACGCGAGCATTGTTGGGCTCCAGGCCCAACACAAAGCCCGGCGCGCCAATACAGAAGAAGTTAATGAGCGTCATCTGGATGGGCTCGAAGGGGTACGGCGGCAGCGCGATGCACAGCGCCGCCAAGCCCATCGAGAACAGCGTTTTGGTCAGGAACAGCGCCGCGGAGCGCTGCAGGTTGTTGATGGAACGACGGCCCTCGGCCACCACGGCAGGCATCGAGGCAAAGTCGTTGTCGACGAGTACGATCTCGGCCACGTTACGCGCGGCATCGGAACCGGCCGCCATGGCGACGGAGCAGTCGGCCTCCTTGAGCGCCAGCACGTCGTTGACGCCGTCGCCCGTCATGGCCACGGTGTGCTCGCGGCGCTTGAGCGCCTGCACGAGCTCGCGCTTCTGCTGCGGGGTCACACGACCAAAGACATGGTAGCGGTCCACTGCGGCATCGAGCTTGGCCGGCGTATCGAGCGTCGTGGCGTCCACATAAGCGTCCGCTCCCGGCACGCCCACCACGCGCGCGATCGACGACACCGTACGCGGGTCGTCGCCACTGATCACGTTGAGGGTCACGCCCTGCTCGTTAAAGTACCCGATGGTCTCGGCGGCCGAGGTTCGGATCTCGTCGCGAATGGTCACAAAGCCCACGGGCTCGGCCTCGCCCACCATATCGCCATCGGGCGTAAAGCCGTCCACGCAGGCCACCACGAGCACGCGGCAGGTATCGGCAAGCTCGGCCACGCGGTTCTCGACCTGCGAAAAGGCGCGCTCTGAAAGCACAAATTGCGCCGCGCCCATCACATAGGAGCCCTGCGCAAACGAGGCACCGCTCCACTTTTTGGACGACGAGAACGGAATGACCGACAGCGGCTCAGACACCTCGACCGGGCGGTCGGCGTAGTAGTTGAGCAGCGCCTGGCAGGTCTCGTTGGCATCCGCAGAGGTTGCGCGGGCAACATTGGCAAGCGCAAAGTCGAGCACCGTGGTATCGACGGGGACAGACGCCTCGCCCTCCCCCGCGCCCATGCCAAAGCCCTCGATCGGCAGCGGATACGTGCCCTCGACCTCCATGCGACCCGACGTGATGGTGCCTGTCTTGTCCAGGCACAGCACGTCGACGCGCGCGAGCGTCTCGATGCAGTAGAGCTGCTGCGTCAGCACCTTGCGGCGGGCCAGGCGCACCGTGGCGATGGCGAGCACCGACGAGGTCAGCAGCACCAGGCCTTGCGGGATCATGCCCAGCAGGGCGCCCACCGTGGACAGCAGCGCCGACGAGGGCACGCGGCCGGCCAGCAGCTCGGAGAAGCACCACGAAAGCGCGCTATCGCCCGGGGTTCCCGCGGCATCCCACAGCTCGCTCACACTCGAGGAAAACAACGCCAAACCGAGCGGGATCATGATGATGCTCGCAAACCGCACGATGGCGTTAAGCGCGTTCATGATCTCAGAATTGACCTTTTTGACGTACTTGGCCTCGTTATTAATTTTGGCTACGTAGTTGTCGGCGCCGACATGGATCACGCGGGCGCGCAGCAGGCCCGAGTCGATAAAGCTGCCGCTCATGAGCTCAGAACCAGGCTGTTTCTTAATAAGATCGCTCTCGCCCGTCAGCAGGCTCTCATTCACGAGCGCCTCGCCCGAAACCACCACGGCGTCAGCGGGGATCTGGTCGCCGCGCCCCAAGCGGATGATGTCATCGAGCACGATCTGGTCCAGGTCGAGCTCCACCTCGGCGCCGTCGCGCACCGCGATGGCCTTCTTGGAGGTCAGCAGCGTGAGTTTATCGACCATCTTCTTAGAGCGCATGGACTGGATGACACCGATGGCGGTATTGAGAAACACCACGAACAAAAACGTCAGGTTCTTAAACGACCCGGTCACAATGACCAGGAGCGCCAAGATCACGTTGATCAAATTGAACAGCGTGCAGAGGTTCTCGATGATGAGCTCTTTGACCGACTTGGTCTTGAGCTCCATGTTGCGGTTGATCTTACCGGCGGCGATGCGCTCCTCGGCCTCGGCGGTCGAGAGTCCGCGCTCGATATCCGTTGCTGCCATACCACGTCCCATCACGTCGCGTCGGTATAAGAAAAACCGCCCGGACCATGCGAGGTTCGGACGGTCTCACGTTCGATGGTGCCCCATGTTGGATTCGAACCAACGGCCTTCTGCTCCGGAGGCAGACGCTCTAATCCCCTGAGCTAATAGGGCCAACGTTTGGCATTATACCCAAGTGCACCACGGGCTATCAAAATAAAAGAAAAAGCTTTGCAATTCCGGGGAAGACGCGGCGCAACGGCTCACTTTAGAAGGCAAAAGCGAGTCAGATAGTATAAACTCTCATGCACCATATGTACACGGCTCGCGATGCGGGCCGTTTTTGCAAGGGTTATCCATCGAGGTGAGAGGCACACCATGATTGCAATTTTAAAAGAGAGCGCCAGCAACGAGGCCGTCAGCCATATCGTCAGCTGGATTGAGAAAAAGGGCCTGAAGACCGATGTCTCGCGCGGCGAGAATGAGACGATCATCGGCCTGGTGGGCGATACGACCAAGATCGACCCGTTCCTGCTCGAGTCCATGGATGTCGTCGAGCGCGTGCAGCGCGTCTCCGAGCCGTTCAAGCGCGCCAACCGCAAGTTCCATCCCGAGGACTCCGTCATCGACTGCGGCCACGGCGTCAAGATCGGCGGCGATCAGTTCCAGGTCATCGCCGGCCCGTGCTCCGTCGAGGGCGAGAACCTCATCCGCATCGCCCGCCGCGTGAAGGCCGCCGGTGCCACGATGCTGCGCGGCGGTGCCTACAAGCCCCGCACTTCCCCTTACGCCTACCAGGGCATGGGCCCCGCCGGTCTGGACCTGCTGTGCGAGGCGTCTGCCGAGCTCGACATGCCGATCGTCACCGAGATCATGGACCCGCGCGACGTGCAGGTCTTCCTGGACAAGAAAATCGACGTCATGCAGATCGGCGCCCGCAACGCCCAGAACTTCCCTCTGCTCAAAGAGGTCGGCAAGACCAAGACTCCGATCTTGCTTAAGCGCGGCATGTCCGGCACGATCGATGAGCTGCTCATGGCCGCCGAGTACATCATGAGCGAGGGCAACGACAACGTCATCCTGTGCGAGCGCGGCATCCGCACCTTCGAGACCCGCACCCGCAACACCTTCGACCTCAATGCCGTGCCGGTGCTGCACCACCTGTCGCACCTGCCCGTCGTCGCCGACCCCAGCCACGCCACCGGCTACACCCGCTACGTTGAGCCCATGGCGCTCGCCGCGACCGCCTGCGGTGCCAACGGCCTGGAGATCGAGGTCCACGACGAGCCCAGCCGCGCATGGTCCGACGGCGCTCAGGCCCTCACCCCCGATCAGTTCGACGACACCATGCGTCGCATCCGAGCCATCCGCGAGGTTGTCTGCCAAGAGACCATGGAGTAGCCCATGGGTACAGTGAGAAACGCGCGCGTTAACCAGGGCGGCCCCAAGTGCGCCGGCATCGTCGGCCTTGGCCTCATCGGCGGCAGCTTTGCCCGCGGCTATGCGCAGGCGGGCGTCCGCGTGCTGGCCTGGGATCCCGATGACGATGTCATGACGGCTGCCAGCATGGGCACCGTTGCCGGCGAGCTCAACGACGAGACGCTCGGCGAATGCGACATCATCGTCCTGGCTTGCTACCCCGAAGCCTGCATCGAGTGGCTCGAGGCACACGCCCAGGCACTCGCCGACGCCACCGATACCGAGGCCATCATGGGCCCCGTGGTAATTGACACGGTGGGCGTCAAGGGCATCGTGTGCGAGCGCGCCTTTGAGCTAGCCCGCGAGCACGGCTTTTACTTTGTGGGCGCGCACCCCATGGCGGGCACGCAGTACTCGGGCTATGCGCACTCCCGCGCCGACCTGTTCCAGGGCGCTCCCCTGGTGCTCGTTCCACCCGCGGTAGACGATGCCCTTAAGCTCGAGCTTTTGGGCCAGGTGCGCGAGATGGTGCGACCCTTGGGCTTTGGCAAGTTCAGCGTGACCAGCGCCGCCGAGCACGACCGTGTCATCGCCTTTACGAGCCAGCTCGCGCACGTCGTCTCTAACGCCTATGTTAAGAGCCCGACCGCTCAGGTCCACCACGGCTTTTCGGCCGGTAGCTACCGCGATCTCACCCGCGTGGCGCACCTCAACCCGCAAATGTGGTCCGAGCTCATGATCGACGACGCCGACGCGCTCGCCTTCGAGATCGACCATCTGATCGAATCGCTTGGCGCCTACAGCCGTGCGCTCAAGGACCGCGACCAGCGCTATCTGGAGAATCTCCTTGCCGAGGGCGACCGCATTAAGCGTGCACTCGACGACGAGGCCTCCCACTAGACCACCCATCACGCCAGGT
The DNA here is from genome assembly GCF_003475665.1 of Collinsella sp. AF29-7AC. Lineage (NCBI taxonomy): Bacteria > Bacillati > Actinomycetota > Coriobacteriia > Coriobacteriales > Coriobacteriaceae > Collinsella > Collinsella sp. AF29-7AC. The sequence continues at coordinate 12,890 of NZ_QRQX01000007.1, read as the reverse complement.
CGAAAGGACCGAAGCTTATGGCGATTACCATCGATATCGACACCGCACGCCCCTACCAGGTGCATGTTGGCACGTTTTTGCTGGAGCAGGCGGGACCGCTCGTGCGCGCCACTGCCGGCGGCACCAAGGCCGTCATCGTTACGGACACCAACGTGGGCCCGCTCTACCAGATGCCCGTTAAGCAGAGCCTGGAGGCGTCAGGCTACGAGGTGAGCATCTGCACCTTCGAGGCCGGCGAGGCCCATAAGCGCGCCGAGACCTATGTTGCCATTTTGGAGTTTGTGGCCGAGCACGAGCTTTCGCGCTCCGACGTGATCGTGGCACTCGGCGGCGGCGTCGTGGGCGACGTGGCGGGCTTTGTGGCCGCCACCTACATGCGCGGCTGCAAGTTTGTGCAGATCCCGACGAGCCTGCTCGCCATGGTGGATTCATCGGTGGGAGGCAAGACCGCCATCGACCTGGCTGCCGGCAAGAACTTGGCCGGCGCCTTTTGGCAGCCGAGCGTGGTTATCGCCGACGTGGGGTGCCTGGCCACCCTCACGCCCGAGCAGTTCGCCGACGGCTGCGGCGAGGTCGTCAAGCACGCCGTGATCGCCGACCCGGAGCTTTTCGCCGAGCTGGAGAAGACCCCGCTCACGCTGGAGCTGCTCAACCAGGACGTGGCTCGCGTGGCGCTTATCATTGCCCGCAATATCGACATCAAACGCGCCGTGGTCGTCGCCGACGAGCGCGAAACCAACCAGCGCAAGCTCCTCAACTTTGGACACAGTGCCGGACATGCCGTCGAGGCCTGCGAGCACTTTGAGCTGGGACACGGCAACTGCGTGTCGATCGGCATGGGTATCATCACGCGCGCCGCGGCCCTGCACGGCGTTTGCGATGCTGCCCTTCCCGGTCGTATTGAGGAACTCTGCGCCCGCCATAGCCTCAAGACCCGCTGCGACCTAGATGCCGATGCCGTCTTTGCCGAGGCGCTCCACGACAAGAAGCGCGCGGGCGACACCATCGATCTGGTGATTCCGCACGGCATTGGCCGCTGCAGCATCGACCGCACGCCGCTTTCCACTTTCCACGAACTCATTGCCGAGGGCCTCGGCCAGAAGGGAGATGCATCCGCATGCTAGCCCGCATCACCCCGTCCTCGCTCAAGGGCACCGTTCCCGCCATCGCGTCCAAGTCGATGGCGCATCGCCTGATCATCTGCGCTGCGCTTGCCAACGGCGAGACGCACGTCACCTGCAACACCACCTGCGCCGACATCGAGGCCACGGTGCGCTGCCTTACGGCACTGGGTGCTCGCATCGAGACCGTCGAGGACGGCTTCCAGGTCCACCCCACCATGAAGAGTGTTGAGTTTGGTCTGCTCAAGGCCCTTGCCGGCGGCACGCTTGACTGCGGTGAAAGTGGCTCCACGCTGCGCTTTATGCTGCCTGTCGCCTGCGCGCTGGGTGCGGATGCCACCTTCGTAGGCCATGGCCGCCTGGGCGCCCGCCCGCTCTCCCCGCTCTCGGACGAGATCATCGCCGCCGGCTGCGACCTACAGGGTCTGGGCGGTTTTCCGCTCAAGACGAGCGGCCGCATGCGCCCGGGCACCTTTGTGCTTCCGGGCAACGTGAGCTCGCAGTACATCTCGGGCCTGCTGCTGGCAGCCCCGCTGCTGGCCCAGCCCTCCTGCGTGCAGGTAACCGGCCTCATCGAGAGCCGCCCCTACATCAACCTGACGATACAGGCCATGAAGGCCTTTGGCGTCGAGGTCAACGTCGAGCGCATTCCGGCCAAGGACGGCCAGCCCGAGGTCACGAACTTCCGCGTGAGCAGTGGCTCGTACCGCACGCCCGGCAGCGTAGCCGTCGAGGGCGACTGGTCCAACGCCGCCTTTTGGCTGTGCGCCGGCGCCATCGGCACCGACCCAATCACCGTCGAGGGCGTGTCGCTAAGCTCCGCACAGGGCGACCGTAACGTGCTTGCCGCGCTTTCGCGCTTTGGCGCCCGCATCGTGCGCTCCACCAACGCCGCCACCGTGCAGTCCGACAAGCTCGCCGGCTTTGAGATGAGTGCCCACGACATTCCGGACCTGGTGCCCGTCATCTCGGCCGTGGCCTCGCTGGCACAGGGCCGCACCTTTATCCGCGATTGCGCCCGTCTGCGCATCAAGGAATCCGACCGTCTGGTCACCACCACCCGCGAGCTCACCGCGCTGGGCGCGCAGGTGCGCATTGCCGGTGATGACCTCATCATCAAGGGTGTCGACGCCTTCACCGGCGGCGAGGTCGATTCGCACAACGACCATCGCATCGCCATGATGGCCGCTATCGCCGCGAGCCGCGCCACCGGCGAGGTCGTGATTCACGGCGCCGAGGCCGTCAACAAGTCCTATCCCGATTTCTTCGACCACTACCGCCTGCTGGGCGGCAAGGTCACACTCGAGGAGGAATAGCATGTCCTCGACCTTTGGCAACGTCTTGCACTTAAGCATCTTCGGCCAGTCGCACTCCCCCGCCATCGGCTGCTCCCTCGATGGCATTCCGGCGGGCATCGCTGTTGACCAGGAGCAGCTGCAGGCCTTCCTCGACCGTCGTGCCCCCGGTCGCGACGAGACCGCGACCAAACGCCGCGAGGCCGACGCCGTGCACATCATCGCCGGTGTGGTCGATGGACACACCACCGGCGCGCCCATCGCGGCAATTATCGAGAACACTAACACGCGCTCCAAGGATTACTCCGAGCTGCGCCGCAAGCCCCGCCCCGGACATGCGGACTTCCCTGCGCGCGTGAAGTATCACAACATGCACGATGTCGCCGGTGGCGGGCATTTCTCCGGCCGCCTAACGGCACCCCTGTGCATCGCCGGCGGCATTGCGCTGCAGGCACTCGAGGCCCGCGGCATTAAAGTGATGGCGCATGTGGCGCAGATCGGCGGCATCTCCGATCTGCCCATGGACGATATGGTCTATCGCGAGGCCGACCGCAAGGCGATCCTTACGAACGATCTGCCGTGCATTGACGCCGCCGCAGCCGGCCGCATGCGCGAGGAAATACTAGCCGCGCGCAACGAACTCGACAGCATCGGCGGCATCGTGGAGTGCGGCATTTACGGGCTTCCCGCGGGCATCGGCGACCCCATGTTCGACGGCATCGAGAACCGCATCGCGCAGATCGCGTTTGGCATTCCCGCCGTAAAGGGCGTGGAGTTTGGCATGGGCTTTGCCGTGGCCGCCATGCGCGGCAGCGAGAACAATGATCCGTATCGCATCGATGCCGAGACCGGCGAGATCGAGGTCGAGTCCAACAACGCCGGCGGCATCCTGGGCGGTATTTCGACCGGCGCGCCCGTCATGTGGCGCATGGCCGTAAAGCCGACGCCCTCGATTGGCCGCGAGCAGCAGACGGTGGACATGGACGCTATGGAAAATGCCGAGCTCTCGGTCCACGGCCGCCACGATCCCTGCATCGTCCCCCGAGCCGTCCCCGTAGCCGAGGCAGCCGCCGCCCTCGCCATCTGGGACGCCCTCCTAGAGGACGCAGACCAGCGCTAACTACCCACCCCTCAACATCCCCCGACACGTGAAAGGGGTCTCCATGGACCTTGCTGACATCCGCCAGGCCATCGATGGCATCGACGCCACGCTCCTCAACAGCTTTGTCGAGCGCATGGACATTGCCACCGAGGTCGCCAAGTCAAAAATCGAGATGGGCAAGGCCGTCTTCGACCCCGCCCGTGAGCGCTCCAAGCTCAACAACCTCGCCAGCCGCGCGCCCGAGCGCTATGAGGCACAGACCATCACCCTGTTCCGCTTGCTCATGAGCATGAGCAAGGCCGAGCAGCAGCGCTACATCAACGAACTCAAGGGCATCACTGTCTCGCAAAAGGCCCACGCCACGGCCGTGGCCTTTGACACACCCTTCCCCCAGACGGCCACCGTCGCTTGTCAGGGCGTTGAGGGCGCTTACAGTCAAATCGCCGCGTGCAAGCTCTTCGACGTGCCCGACATCGCGTTTTTCGAGACCTTCGAAGGCGTTATGCGCGCTGTGCGCGACGGCTTCTGCGAGTTTGGCGTGCTGCCCATCGAGAACTCCACCGCCGGCTCGGTCAACGCCGTCTACGACCTGCTCGCCCAGTTCGACTTTCACATCGTGCGCTCGCTTCGCCTCAAGATCGACCACAACTTGCTCGTCAAGCCCGGCACCAAGCTCGCGGACATACGCGAGGTCTACAGCCACGGTCAGGCCATCGCGCAGTGCGCTAGCTTTATCGAGGCGCACGGCCTGCACGCCACCAAGTACCCCAACACGGCCATGTCGGCCGAAATGGTCGCCAGCTCCGAGCGCACCGATGTTGCTGCCATCGCATCGCGCAGCTGCGCGGCACTCTATGGCCTGGAGGTGCTGGAGCCCAATATCCAAGACTCAGACAACAACTACACGCGCTTTGTCGTCATCAGCCGCGAGCCGCGCGTCTACCCCGGCGCTAATCGCACCTCGCTCATGATCACCACGGCCAATGAGCCGGGCGCGCTCTATCGCGTACTCGAACGTTTCTACGCGCTCAACATCAACCTCATCAAGCTCGAGAGCCGTCCCATCCCCGGTCGCGACTTTGAGTTTATGTTCTACTTTGACCTGGACTGCCCCTTTGGCAGCAAGGCCCTCGACGACCTGCTCAATTCGATCGACGACGTGTGTGAGAGCTTCACCTACTTTGGCAGCTACACGGAGGTGCTCTAGATGACCGATACCGCCGCAACCCGCCCCTACGGCGTACTGGGCCGCGTGTTGGGCCACAGCTACACCCCGACCATCTACAAGGAGCTCGCTGGGCTCGAGTACGTGCGATTTGAGCGCGAGCCCGAGGACCTCGCGGCCTTTATGACGGGCGACGAATGGGAGGGTACCAACGTGACCATCCCCTACAAGCGCGCCGTCATAGAATACCTGGACGAGCTGAGCCCGCTCGCCGAGCGCATGGGCAACGTCAACACCATCACGCGCCTGCCCGACGGCCGCCTGCACGGCGATAATACTGACTACTTCGGTTTCCAGTGCCTGGTCGAGGAGTTGGGCGTTGAGGTTGCCGGCAAGAAGGCCCTCGTGCTCGGTGCCACCGGCGGCGCCGGCACCACGGCAAGTATGGTGCTGGGAGACATGGGCGCCATCGTCGTACCCGTGGGTCGCACGAGCGAGGTCAACTACGACAATATCGCGCAGCAGTCCGACGCCTCCCTACTCGTCAACTGCACGCCCGCCGGCATGTTCCCCCATTGCCCCGACGCGCCTTGCACGCTCGAAGGCCTCGATGCGCTCGAGGGCGTCATCGACATTGTCTACAACCCCGCCCGCACGGGCCTGATGCTCGAGGCCGAGCGCCGCGGCATCCCCTGCATCGGCGGCCTGCTTATGCTTGTTGCCCAGGCGGCACAAGCTGTCGAGCGCTATACCGGCAAAGCCACCCCGCGCGAGAGGATCCTGGACGTAACGGAGCGCCTGTCACGCCGCGAACAGAACATCGCGCTGATCGGCATGCCGGGCTCGGGCAAGACCCGCGTGGGCGAGCAGATCGCCCAGCTCACGGGCCGCGAGCACATCGATCTCGATCGCGCCCTCGAGGAGCGCCTGGGCATGCCCTGCGCCGACTTTATCATCAAGTGCGGCGAGGCGGCCTTCCGCGAGCAGGAGACGGCAGCGCTGGCCGACATCTCCAAGCGCAGCGGCTTGGTGCTCTCCACCGGCGGCGGCGTGGTTACGCGCGACGAGAACTACCCTCTGCTGCACCAAAACAGCCAAAACGTGATGCTCAACCGCAAGCTCGACGAGCTCGCCCACAAGGGCCGCCCCATCACCGCGCGCGACGGCATCGACAAGCTGGCCGAGCAGCGTATGCCGCGCTACCGCGCCTGGGCCGACTACATCATCGACTCACGCGACTGCGCCGCCAACACCGCCCATGCCCTCCTCGACACCCTCCCACCCGCTCTCTAACCAAAACCACCACAAAGGGGGCAGGCACCTTTGTGGTGGTTTTTCAACTGCAAAGGAAGCAACCATGAAAGCACTCGTCATTAACGGCCCCAACCTCAACATGCTCGGCATTCGCGAGCCAGGCATCTACGGCAGCGACAACTACGATCGCTTAGTGCAGATCTGCCAGGAAGCGGGTGCCGCACAGGGCTTCGACGAGGTCGATGTCTTCCAGTCTAACCACGAGGGCAGCATCGTCGACAAGATCCAGGAGGCTTACGGAAAGGTCGACGGCATCGTCATCAACCCGGCTGCCTACACGCATACGAGCGTGGCGATCCTCGACGCCCTCAAGGCCGTTGCCATCCCTGCCGTCGAGGTGCACATCAGCGCCGTAGAGACGCGCGAAGACTTCCGCCAGGTGAGCTACGTCCGCCTAGCCTGCTTCGCCACCATCACCGGCGAGGGCCTGCAAGGCTACGCCCACGCGCTGGAGCTGCTGAGGGAACGTCTCGAAAAGTAGCCTCGCGAGCAAATCCATCAACGCGATTCACACGCTAATAATGCCAGTGCCGCCAGCAGCAACCTCGCTACTGGCGGCACTTTATTACTGGCATATAATCATTGCAGTCACACAACGTCTGGAGACGCGCATGTTAAGCATCCATCTGGGGGATTACCCCGGTTCCATCTACGATACCGAAACCTATTTTAGGAACTCATACTTGGACTCATGGTTCGAAGACCCTATGGCCGCACAGATTATTAAAAGCGTGGACGGATCAGAGCTCATCGGTCCCCACAACATCGTAAGCAAACAGCTGGGCTCGATCACCCCACTCGAACTGTCCGGCGGCGTTAAGACGCTGCTGCTGGTGCGCAATCTCCCAAATATGGTGTTCAACGCATCCACCTGCGGAGACAACTGTGCCCGCTGGCTACTCAAGATCGGCAAAGAGCAGGATGTGATGGTGACCTTATACCACATCATGAAATTCCCCTGGAAGAGCTTTGAAATCCGCATTGAAAACGATGGCCGCATCGTCAGAAACATGCAGGAGTTTGTCGGCGCCACGAATGACTTTTTGGATGTTGATGAGTAATGAAGGGAACGCATACCGTTGTCGTAGAGCGTGCAAAGGTCAAATACACACTCACGTTTAAGCGCAATATTTCCTTTATACGCGGCAACAGCGGCACGGGTAAAACGACGCTCATCTCGATGATTCGCGACTACAACGACCGAGGACCGGAAAGCGGCGTTGCACTCAGTTGCGACGTGCCTTGCGAAACGCTTTCCGGCAGACGCTGGGAGCGCGAGCTATCGATCATCGAAGATTCAATCGTCTTTCTAGATGAGGGTAACGAGTTTATCTACTCAAAGGACTTCGCCAAAGCCGTCAACGGCTCGTCCAACTATTTTGTTCTGATATCTCGTCGCGATGCCAACGAGCTCCCCTACAGCGTTGATGAGATCCTGAAGCTAGTCAACACGACAAGTAAAACAATCAATGGCCGCAAGAGCGACAGGCGCTTCTACTCGGTGACCAAGCCGCTATATGACCACACGGCAAGTATGCTGTATCAGGATCTAAATGTTGGATTCGAGGTACCCGACGCCGTAGTTGTCGAGGATAGCAAATCTGGCTATCAATTCTACGACGCTCTTTGCAACCGACTCGGGATCCCCTGCTATACCGCCACCGGCGTTGCGAATCTAAAACGTACGATTCACGAATGTCCCGAGCAAAACATCCTTGCTATTGGAGACGGAGCAGCATTTGGTCCCTACATCGAAAAGGTGCTCGGACAGCGCGTTTACAAGAACGTACGCTTGTTCCTCCCCGAATCATTCGAGTGGACACTCCTGCAATCTGGCCTCATTCCCAGTAACGATATCTTAAAAATCCTCGAGGATCCCTCAAGCTATATCGAAAGCCGCGACTACCTGAGCTGGGAGCGGTTCTTCACCGATGTGTTGATCAAATACTCGGCAGACACTCGCTACGCCTACAGAAAGGTAAAGCTCAATGAGCAGTACCTGAGGCCGCAGGCGATGAATGCAGTTGCAAACGTCTTGCCCGAGTGCCTGAAGGCAGACTAGATACAGCGGGGAGGGCCAAGTTGGTCCTCCCCGCTTTTGTTACGCCTTCTTGATCACGTACGCCAATCCAATATCGCAGGCACAGCGTACGATTGACGCGAAGAACCACGATGCTGGCAGCGTCATAAGCAGAGGCTTGCTCACGCTCGGCTCCAGCCCCCTTTGGCGCGCCGTATAACCAATCCACATCAGCAGCACAATAGCAGCTCACGCCACGGCTTCGGCCTAAACGTATACCCGGCAAGAACAAAGAACACCGGCATGTGAAAAAGCCCAGACCACCAAGCGGTCTGGGCTTAATAAACGATGGTGCTCCATGGCGGATTCGAACCGTCGACCTTGGGATTAGAAGTCCCCTGCTCTATCCAACTGAGCTAATGGAGCAAATAGCCGCACGCCCAAGCAAGCGCAAGCCTGTCAGGCACAAGTAATTATAACCTAGTTGAACTGCTCGCGATACGCCTTGCAGACCTCATCAACCGGGCCGTCCATGCGAAGGTCACCCTTCTCAATCCAAACGGCACGCTGGCAGATGCGCTCAACCTGCTCCATAGAGTGCGAAACGAACAGAACCGTCACGTCGCCGCTCTGGATAAAGTGCTGGATACGGTCCTCGCACTTCTGCTGGAAGAACACATCACCGACGGACAACGTCTCGTCAACGATCAGAATATCGGGCTCGGTAATCGTCGCGATTGCAAAGGCGATACGCGCCACCATGCCCGAGGAGAAGTTCTTAAGCGGCATATCGACAAAGTTCTGCAGCTCAGCGAATTCGATAATGCCGTCAAAGTTGGCATCGATGAACTCCTTGGTATAGCCAAGCAGGGCGCCGTTCAGATAGATGTTCTCGCGGGCGGTCAGCTCGGGGTCAAAACCAGCACCAAGCTCAATCAGCGGCGCGATGTTACCGTGCACCTTAACGCTGCCCTCGCTTGGCTCAAGCACGCCAGCGATAATCTTGAGCATCGTAGACTTGCCGGAGCCATTGGTGCCGACCAGACCCACGACCTCGCCACGATGAATATCAAACGAGATATGCTTAAGCGCCCTAAACTCCTCAAAGAACAACTCATGCTTGGCAAGCTTAATGAAGTACTCCTTGAGGTTGGTCAGCGACTCGGACGCCATGTTAAAGATCATGGTGACGTCGTCGACCTCGACAGCCAGAGGCTGCTCGCTGTAATCAACAACAGATTCAGTCATCACAGCACTCCTTAGATGTAGAGGATGAACTTGCGCTCGGACTTATGGAACACGGTATAGCCAATAATAAGCGCAAGAACCGCCCAGGCAACGCACATACCAAACGTCATAAGCGAGGGCGTAGTCTGGAACAGGAAGATATCGCGCATAAACTGCAGGTAGTTGAACATGGGGTTCGCATACATCAAGATACGTACGAGATGCGGCATTTGCGCAATATAGTCAGTCGTCCAGAAGATGGGCGTAATGTAAGTCCACGCCGTAATGACGACGCTCCACAGATGCATAACGTCGCGGAAGAAGACCGTAAGGGCAGAGAGCATCATGCCCAGGCCCATGCAGAAGCACATAAGCAGCAGCAGGCAAACCGGCAGCAGAATCAGGTGCCAAGAAGGCATAACGCGGAACCACAGCATGACGATGGCGACGGCGACCAGCGAGAAGGCAAAGTTGACCAGCGAGAAGAGCACCTTCTGCACCGGGAAGACCCAGCGGTGCACCTTAACCTTCTTGAGCAGAGGGGCAGCGCCCACGATCGACGTCAGGGCCTGGTTCGTAGACTCGGACATGACGGCAAAGGTAATGTTACCCACGATCAAGTACAGCGGGTACATCTCGGGCGTCATTGAGCCATTGCGACCCTGGCCAAAAATCGTCGAGAACACGATGGCCATGACGATCATCATCAGCAGCGGGTTGAGCACCGACCATGCGACGCCCAGAACGCTACGGCGATACTTGATCTTAAAATCCTTGGTAACCAGCTGACGAAGGATAAACGCGTCCTTCTCAAATTCGTTCTTAGCAAACGTCGCAGGCAGACTGCGAGTTTCTTGTTGCTTTGTCTGATCCGACACGGATGCAACTCCTTTACTCGTAATCGTTGACAAACGAACAGTATAGACCCGACGGCCATGCAAACGATTCGCGCAACAAAACTGGAGAACTAACCCACATCTTAGGATGCCAAGCCCAAACGGCTATACTTTCAAGGATTGAACGTATAAGGAGCATTGAGTGAATTCTGAATCCATCGCCGTCATCATCCCCTGCTACAACGAAGCGCCCACGATCGGCAAAGTCATCGACGACTTTCACCGCGAGCTTCCGCAAGCGACGGTCTATGTCTATGACAACAACTCGTCGGACGATACCTCACGCATCGCCACCGAGCACGGCGCCACGGTCCGCTTTGAGCCCCGTCAGGGAAAGGGCAACGTATGCCGCCAGATGTTTCGCGACATCGACGCCGATTGCTACCTGATGGTCGACGGCGACGACACCTACCCCGCCGAGGCGGCCAAGGCCCTCTGCGAGCCCATCCTTAACGGTACGGCCGACATGACCGTAGGCGATCGCCTTTCAAACGGCACCTACGCCGAGGAAAACAAGCGCGCCTTCCACGGCTTTGGCAACAATCTGGTCCGCGCCATGATCAAGTGGATCTATGGCTACAGCTTCGATGACGTCATGACCGGCTACCGCGCCATGAGCCGCCCGTTCGTTAAAACCTTCCCAGTGCTTTCCGAGGGCTTTCAGATCGAAACCGAGCTCTCGATCCACGCCGTCGACCACCGCTGGCGCATCAAAGATGTGCCCATCGAGTACCGCGACCGTCCCGAGGGTTCCGAGTCCAAACTCAACACAGTGAGCGACGGCATTAAAGTCGTTGCGATGATCGGCACGCTGTTCAAGGACTACCGCCCGCTGAAGTTCTTCAGCCTCGTAGCGCTTCTGTTCGCGGTATTCGGCCTCGCCCTGGGCATGCCCATCGTTGTCGAATATTTCCAGACCGGCCTCGTCCCGCGCTTCCCCACCGCTATGCTCGCCGCCTCGTTTATGTTCCTGTGCGGCCAGAGCCTTGCGACCGGCTTCATCCTAGATTCTGTAGCAAAGGTCGAAAAAAAGCAGTGGGAGGTCAACGTGTACAGCAAATACGCCTACGACGACCAGCCCGGCCACCCTACTTCCAAGCCAAGCGAGAGGTAGATCTTCCGCAAAATACTATTGGCACCACTGCGCAGATAGCCACCAACAAGAAAAGCCGCCGTTAAAGAACGGCGGCTTTTACTCTCGAAAAGTTAATAGCGCCTAGAGCGTCTTGATGTACTCCCCCAGCTCTTCCTCCCAGTCGGGCATGTGGAAGCCGGCAGCCTCGAGCCTGGACAGGTCGAGCGCGGAGTGGACCGGGCGCGGGGCGACGGGGCCCTCGGCGCTCGCGTAGTAGTCGGCGGTCGATACCGGCACGACCCTGTCCCCGTTGCCGTTGGCGGCCTCGAAGACGGCGCGGGCGATATCGGCCCAGGACTTGACGGTGCCGGAGCCGGTGCAGTCGTAGGTGCCGTAGGGGGCGTGCGTCCCCAGCACGTGGAAGATGGCCTCGGCCATGTCGCGCGTGAAGGTCAGGCGGCCCAGCTGGTCGTCAACGACCGTGACCTGCGTGAGCTTATCCTCCGGGTCGGCGACGCGGTCGGACAGCCCCTTCATGGTCTTGACGAAGTTGTGCCCCTCGCCGATGACCCAGGAGCTGCGCATGACGTAGTGGCGCGGGCACCCGGCCACGGCGATGTCGCCGGCGGCCTTGGTCTGGCCGTAGACGGACAGCGGGGAGAACGGCTCGTCCTCGTCGTGCACCTCGGCGGTGCCGTCGAAGACGTAGTCGGAGGACACGTGGACGAGGGTGATCCCGTGCTCGGCGCAGGTGCGTGCGAGAAGGGCGGGACCGGCGGCGTTGGCCTTCCAGGCGGTCACGCGGCCCTCGGGGGTCTCCGCTTTATCCACGGCCGTGTAGGCGCCGCAGTTGATCACGGTGCCGTAAAGCGACCAGTCGTATTTTGAGTAGGCGTCCGGGTCGGACATGTCGAAGGTGTCGATGTCGCAGAAGTCGAAGTCCTTGGCGACGCCGCGCTCCTCCGCCAGCGCGCGGACCGCATGGCCCAACTGGCCGTTGCAGCCGGTGACGAGGGTGCGCTTCGGCGCCATGGGGACGACGTCCTTGAGCATCGGGTGGTTGAGGTCGGCATCGGAGACGGTGGCCTCGTCGAGCGGGATGGGCCACTCGATGGCGAGCTCGGGGTCGGCGAGGTTCACGAAGGTGTAGGTCCTCTTGAGCTCCGGCGACCAGTGGGCGTCCACCAGGTAGGTGTAGGCGGTGCCGTCCTCCAGGGCCTGGAAGGAGTTGCCCACGCCGCGCGGCACGTAGATGGCCTTCGAGGGGTCGAGCACGGTCGTGTAGACCTTGCCGTAGGTGGCGCTGCCCTCGCGCAGGTCCACCCAGGCGCCGAAGACGCTGCCGCGGGCCACGGAGATGAACTTGTCCCAGGGCTCGGCGTGGATGCCGCGGGTGACGCCGCGGCTGTCGTTGTAGGAGATGTTGTTCTGGACGACGCGGAGGTCCGGGATGCCCAGGGCGCACATCTTGGCGCGCTGCCAGTTCTCCTTGAACCAGCCGCGCGAGTCGCCGTGGACGGCGAGGTCGACGACCTTGAGGCCCCCGATGCCGGTCTCGGCGACGGAGAGGTCCTTCTCGAATGCGATGTCTGCCATGTGGGAAAAGCTCCTATCGAAGAGGTTGGGTAACCGGGGGCGCCCGCGCGGGGCCGCAGGGTCATCCCCATGCCCTGCG